>NZ_BFAX01000003.1:0-300000 GCF_004310395.1 Methanofervidicoccus abyssi
ATCATCCTCAGGAGGAGGCGGATCCCCAGTATTTAAAAATCCTTACCCAGATGTAGCTCCAGACATTAAATCAATAAAAATAAAAGAAATAGTACATAAAGCAAAATTAATAGTAGGTTCTAATATAGATGTCAATCTGTCAGCAAAGGACTTAAAAACAACATTTGTTCTAACAAATAAACCTCTTGATATAGAAGAAGATTGTATCTTAATAGGAGGGCCGGTGGCAAACCCGATTGTGAAAAAATACTTGTGGGCATTCTCAGTTAAGGTAACTAACGAATACCCAGGAAAACATAAGGGAGTAATTCAAAAACAGATTATTAATGGACATACAGTTATTCTCTTAGCAGGTTCCGACAGATGGGGTACAAAGGCTGCCGTGGAGTACTTCAAGACCCTTGAAGATATCCCTGAAGAGCCAATCTTTGTAGAGTGGAGAGATGGAAAGGCAGTTAAAATAAACAGACCTTAATTAATATTTTATTCTTTTTGTTCCTTTTAATATAATTTTAAAAATATTTTTTTTAAAGTCTTTAATATTATTACGTTATTAAAATTAAACTTATAACCTATAAAATAAATATTATATGCTCGTATTTATACTAATACCGTTATTATATAACCAACAATTATATGTGTAATTAAAAAAAATATAAACATATAATGTATTCTAAATACCTGCAAAATAATAAGAAGTGAAATCTATACATTCCCAGTGGAAATAACCATTACAAATGCCTCAGGAAATGTGGTATATACTGATACAATAAATGTAAGCGGATTAAATTGGATGAAAATAAAACCTTAACCTTCAACTGGATTCCTGGCAACACTGGAGAATACACTATCATAGCAGTTGTAGATTCAAACTACACTATAAATGAGTCAAACTTAATGGTGAGGTATTATGAAGTGGAAGTTTTTACTAATACCAATTTTACTAATGTCACTGGTTGGTATCTGTTATGGGGAGAACATCACAGTGGAACTCCTACCTAGCAATATAGAGGCAAATATTGGAGATACTTTTAACTTAAGTTTAATTGTAAAAAATGTTCCTGAAATTGTAAAAAGTAGAATTAATATATTTAATCCAAATGTCCCTGAAGAAGATGGGAAGTGCGCAGGTGTTGATATTTATATATGTTATGACTCCAATATCCTGAGTTTAAGTAATATTCAATTGAGTAATATTGGAGAGAGTGCTGATTTAAAAATGGTAAATCTCTCCTCTGGATTCATATCCTTAGCATGGCTCTTTAACCCAGTTTATGGTAATTTTACAATAGCCACTATCTCCTTCAAGGGGTTAAATCCTGGAGAAACAAATATAACCCTGAAGAATGTGGTAATATCTACAGAGGATGGATACGAGTATAAAAATGTATCAACTTATCCAGCAACGGTTGTAATTAAACCCTACACCACAACCATCACTGTAACTGTACCTACACCAAACCTAGTAATAGGTACTACTACACCACCTCAATTACCTGCCCAATACTATGGAAAGGTTATTTCGCCAACTCCATTAAGTGGATATATTGTAGCAAAAATAGGGAATGAATCTTATGGTTCCATACCTCTAGTGAATAATACTTTTGGAGGTCCTACTTATTTAGATGAAAAGTTATTGGTATATGCACCGGGACAGGATGGTGCAGAGGTTACTTTTTATTTAAATGGTAGTATCCTACTTAACTCTTCTGATACTATATATTATAAGGCAGGAGACATTAGAAATGTTACCTTATATTATAATGCAGAAAACATTAGAAATGTTACCTCATCAAGTAGCACATCATCAGGATCAGAAAGTACAAGTAGTACATCATCAGGATCAGAAAGTATAAGTAGCACATCATCAGGAAGTAGTATATCATCCTCAGGAGGAGGCGGATCCCCAGTATTTAAAAATCCTTACCCAGATGTAGCTCCAGATATTAAATCAATAAAAATAAAAGAAATAGTACATAAAGCAAAATTAATAGTAGGTTCTAATATAGATGTCAATCTGTCAGCAAAGGACTTAAAAACAACATTTGTTCTAACAAATAAACCTCTTGATATAGAAGAAGATTGTATCTTAATAGGAGGGCCGGTGGCAAACCCGATTGTGAAAAAATACTTAGAGATTTTTCCAGTAAAGGTAACTAACGAATACCCAGGGAAGCACAGAGGAGTAATAGAGGTGACAAAGATCAACGGCCATACAGTAGTTCTTTTGGCAGGCTCAGACAGGTGGGGTACAAAGGCAGCAGTGGAGTACTTTAAAACCTTAGAGGATATCCCAGATAGACCTATCTTTGTAGAGTGGAGAGATGGAAAGGTAGTTAAAATAAACAGACCTTAATAATTAATATTTTTTTTATTTTTTAATATTCTAAGTTCCCATCTACTAATATTAAGTATTTTTCACCTGTATTTCTTCTTTTAACTCTTTTTATAGATCTCATTTTAACAACAAAATAGAAAATCTTCATGGTTATTATTAGATGGAAACTCTGAGATTAAAAAAAAATAAAAAAAGAAAAATAATTATAGAAAAAAGTAATGGGAATTAAGGTAATTTTATTCTATGTTAATACCTCTTTTAATAGAAGCTTCAGTCTTTGGTAGATTCACAATAAGTAGCCCATTTTCATATTTAGCACTTGCAGCATCTTCTTTTACAGTTGCAGGTAATTTTATTATCCTGTAAACTTCTTCATCTTCAGGTATTTCAGAGTAGATAACCCTCTCAGATTCAGTTACCATTAAAGGTGCCCTCTTGGCCCTAATTTCTAAGGTATCTCCAATAGCATTTAATACAATATCCTCCTTATTTACTCCAGGAAGCATAGCAATAACTTTTATATTGTTGTCTCCCTCTATCAATGTAATGGGCATGTATCCTTTACCTGAGATCTCCAGTCCTGTGGAAGTTATAGTTCTTCTACTGGATAAACCCATCATAGGAGTCATGAACATTTCAGCCATTAATTTTTCTATCTCTGAGAATGGATCTCTTCCAAACATATATTTCACCTCTTTCCGCTCTTATATAATTATTCCTCCGTAGTTCTATATAAATCTTTTGATGTAGTGCTAAATATAATCACAACAGTGGTATTAAAAGTTTTAAAGGTGATAATATTAAAATAACCAAAATAACTGAATTTTTAGATAAATCTATAATTCATCCTGTTTTTATTGTAACTATAGGACATTTGGCAATATTCTTAATAGCTATTCCTTACTATTCCTCTTTTGAATACACTTCATTAATAAAGATTTTTCTACTGGTTTTTATCTTTATAATCTTCTATTCCATACCTTTTTTTATAGATAAAAAAGTATATCAGTATTTCGATAGAATAAAAATACTCAATATCCAATTAAAAACACTACTTCCTGTAGTATATGGGACACTACTGTTTATCTTGATATTCCATGGAGTGTTTATAATTACACATTCCTATTTACTATCTCTTCTCTACCCTATCTTGGTACTTATAATATTGAATCTCTATGTCATCCAGAAGTTTGTAGAGAATGGAATTGTAAAAAACCTTTCCACAGTGTTTAGGGTATTCAGACAGATAGATAATGTACTATTTGTAGTAGGTGTTTTATCCTTTATAGTATTGACGGTGAAATACGGTACTCTACCAATATTGGACTACAAAGTTAGAATAGCTATCTCTCATGATCCCCTACGGCTCATTTCTACTGGGGCCCTTGTATACGGAGGCATGTGTAATACTTTTTACTTTACAGTAGCCTTTGTACTTCTTCTGCTTCTGGGATATAAGGCAGGGATATTGATACTTTGCATCTCTTTTTTACTATATAGATATAGTCTAAGGAAGATATCCATTAAAGAGATAGTTGTTTCACTACTGGGATTAATGGTAGTATTAGCAGTTATGAGTAAGGTTATACTGCTATCTTCTGGACAGAGATGGAGTATTGGTGTATTCGAGATACTGTCCTATAGAGCCTATTTCGATATTACTGTATTGGAAAAGATAATAAACTCCCAGATACACACACTAGGTAAGATTACACTAAACCCAGATGGTGAAAAACTAATTGGAGAGTTACTCTTTGGTTATCCCCATAACCTTACATCAACAATGTTTGGGCCTGTATACTTAGATTTTGGTATCTACGGGTTGGTGTTTGCAATCCTTTTGGGTTTATTTAGTAGATCGATATACATGGGGGATAGGAAGATATACTGTATATACGCAGCTATACTTCTGTCTATATGTGAAATAGGTATTAACTACGGATTTTTGATAGTTGTCTTTATTATGCTCTATATCAATTCCATTCTTTCTTCAAGGTGGTTTAGGATAATTGTTCTTAATCTTGTCCAATATTATAAAAATTAATAAAATTAATAAAAAAGTAAAAAAATGAAGGATAAATAGATAGATATACTCCCTCTACTCCTGAACGTTGCAAAAATAGAGATATATAATATCTTCTAACTACAAGTGTGGATATTCCTTATATCATGCTATAATTTTCTCATATTATTCCAGTATTCAGGAAAAGATCTTGGATATAGGTTATGGTCAAAAAATTAATTATACTTATAACTATTATAAAATAAAGAATTATTAAAATAATAAAAAAATCACTTCAAAAAGTTATGTGCCCAAATATATAACGATCAATAATATTTCTACAACTGTCAATCCGATTTAACCTTCTGCAATTTCTCCTTAAAAACCTCATAACAAAGATCTAAAACTTCCCTTATAACTTCATCTTTACTTCTATCTTTATCGTACTTTGCATTTAGTCCTGCAGCTTCTCTATGTCCCCCACCTTCTCCTCCTAACCTCTTAGCTACCTCTTCCATCACTTCCCCTATATGTATCCTCTTGGACAGAGATTTTCTACACCTCCCACTTACCCTTATCTCCCCCTCCTTCTTCCTCACCGCCACCACAAAGGACACATCTGCACCGATAGATACGATAGTTTTTGCACAGGATGCCTCGTAGGAACTTACATAGGACAGTGCTACGATATATCTGTCGACTTCCCTCAACTCCATCCTACTACAGGCCTTTAAATGTGCCATCCTTTTACTCTCATCCATTTCCTGGGTTAAAAGACTGAGTATTCTCTGAAAGTTAATACCTTTTATAAGCCAGGCTATTATCTGAAATGTTTCTTCCCTTGCAAGTTTCAGATGCTTGGTATCGTAGAGAATCCCGCAGAGTAGGGCTACCCTAATCCCCTTTGGAGGATATATTCCCATCTTCCTGAATATCTGAGAGACTATCTCACAGGTGGAGGTAGCCCCTTCATCTACGATAGAGAAAGTACAGAGATCTAAGAGATCTGTCTTTTTATGATGATCTATCATCACTAAAATAGAATTTTTCAACTCCTGGGTACTCACCTTCACCTGGTTTAAATTAGAGGTGTCTACAAAGAATACTACATCTAACAACTTAGGATACTGGACAATTTCCACCTCTTCACCAATTTCTTCAAGTATATTTTTTGACAACTTACTTATAGAATCCGCTGATATTTTGAGGTTTTTATCCTCTCCTTTGTTCAAAACATCTGCAAGGTACTTTAAGGCAACTGCAGCCCCAACTGCGTCTGGATCTGCATTATGATGACATAAAAACAGTATATTTCTATTCTCCTGAAGTATCTTTTTTAGGTTAATTACATCTTCACTTTTTAACTTTACCATATTAACACCAAGTTTTTATAGTCAAGAAAACAAATTTTCAAAGTAAAATTAAAAGTATAAAATAAAAAAATAAAAAATTCTAAGAAGAAAGGTCAACGGAGATCTATAGTGTTAGGATATTTTCAAAAGATGAAACAGAATTTATTTTTACTTCTGTTTTTCTTATTAAGTATCTGGCAATTTATAAAATTTTTATCATTTTTCTGATTTAACTATTCTTTAATTTATTATTAGCTCTATTTCTCACTAAACTGATAGTTAAAAAATAATTTTATTTAAAAATAAAATAAAAGAAGATTAAAAAAATAAATTAAATATAAATTCTCAAAAAAGTATTAACAGATAAATTACTCTCTCTACTCCTAAAAATTAGAGGAATTGTCCCTGAATATTTCTATTATAACTGTTGATATTACAATAGAGGTGGTTTAATAATATTTTTTTAATTCTACTTTGATGAGAACTAGGATTTATTGTTATTTTTTATTATATTCATATTTATTTTTTATATTATATTTTATTATTTTATCGAGATTCCCAATGTTTTTGAATGATTTGTTGTAAAACATTTTAAAATTAATTTTAATGTTATAAAAGTTACTTTTAATTCTTTAAATTGGATTTTAAGGGATAATTCATGCTATTCAAAAACTTTATATATTATTAACATAATTTATAATGATTTATAATGATAAATTTTATCCCTTGGTGATCTTAATGGATATTGATGAACTACTTAATCTAATGAAGAAGGTAAAGAAGATAAAAATAGATAATATCGAAATAACGGCAGACGAGATAATTATAAACATTCCCACACTACCTCCTATCCCCATACCACAAACTCCCCCAATAAGAGAAGGTATTAAGAGAATAGTATCACCTGTAGAGCCTAAGATAGAGATACCTGAGGTAGATTGGAGCCCTCCAGTAGAAAAGTATAAAGGATATATAAGGGAGGTGCAATTTGGTAGGCCTAAATCTGAGGGGGGTAGAGGTAAGGTGATAAAGATAGGGGGACAGAGAACACTTTACAGGTTCGAGGAGGTTCAACCAAACCCTCCAGTGGTAACATTTGATATATTTGATATGCCTATGCCTGGGCTACCTAAACCTGTTAGAGAGTACTTCCAGGACGTTATGGAGGATCCTGTTGAGTGGGCTAAAAAGTGTGTGAAAGAGTTCAACGCAGATATGGTAACTATTCACCATATATCAACAGATCCAAAACTTAAGAATACACCTCCAAAGGAATCTGCTAAGTTGATGGAGGATTTACTCCAGGCTGTAGATGTACCCTTTGTTATTGGAGGTAGTGGAGATCCTAAGAAGGATCCTCTTGTTTTGGAAGCCTGTGCTCAGGTTGCAGAAGGGGAGAAATGCCTACTGGCGTCTGCAAACTTAGATCTAGATTACAAGAAGGTGGCAGATGCTGCAATGAAGTACGATCACAACGTGCTATCCTGGACTATTATGGATCCAAATATGGCAAAGGACTTAAATAGAAGATTGATATCCCATGGCTTGGATGGAAATAGGATTGTTATGGATCCTACTACATGTTCCCTCGGATACGGTATAGAATTCTCCATAAACACCATGATAAGGTTGAGACTGGCAGGTTTGAAAGGTGATGAATTAGTAAATATGCCAATGTCTTCTGGAACTACAAACGCCATAGGTGCTAGGGAGGCCTGGATGGTTAACCCAGAATGGGGAGATAGAAGGTACAGACTACCTCTCTGGGAGATTACAACAGGACTGACTATGCTCCTATGTGGTGTAGATATATTTATGATGCTTCACCCTCTTTCTATAGCGGTAATAAAGGAGTTTGGGCGGTTACTGGTGAGTAAGCCTGAGAAAATAAAGGTAAATACTGATAACTATGAGTGGATAAGGGCATAGTGCCGGTGATATGATGGCTAAAAAAATAAGTGCCATGGATATTTACAAACTACTTCCAAAGATAAACTGTAAAAAATGTGGGGAATCTTCCTGTATGGCCTTTGCCACGAAACTACAGGAGAGAAAAGTTACCATCGATGAATGTCCTATCTTAAAGTCTCCAAAATTTGAGAAAAACAGAAAGAAACTTGAAGAACTCCTTTCTCCACCTGTAAAGGAGATATGGTTTGGATACGAGGATAAGAAGGTGATCCTAGGTGGAGAGGAGGTAATGTATAGGTATGAACTTACCTTTTTTAACCCCACGGCTATAGGGATAGATATATCAGATAGTCTACCTGAAGAGGAGATAAAAAAGAGGGCTAAATTCGTTGAAGATTTTGTTTTTGAAAGGACAGGAGAGAAATTGAAGTTAGATTTTATAGCCCTGAGAAACGCTTCAGATGATCCTGAGAGGTTTGTAAAGGCGTTGAAAATTATCCAGGAGAACACTAACATGCCTGTCGCTCTCTGTTCTCTAAATGTAGAAAGTATAGAAAAAGCCTTAGATATTGTAAGATCTAAACCTATGATATATGGAGCAACGGAGAAGAACTTCTCTGAAATGATAAAGATGTTAATATCTAAGAAGAGAGATAAAAAAGAGTTTGCACTGACACTGTCCTCAAGTAATATTAAAACATTAAAGGGCATGGTTAAGGCATCCTTGGAACATGGCATAGAGGATCTAATTTTAGATCCCCACACAACACCAGAGAACATTATGGAAACTCTGGATAAGTTCGTAATGATAAGGAGGAGTGCCATTGAAAGAGGAGACAAACTTCTTGGATATCCTATCTTAGGACTCCCAATAAACACTTACTTCTATGTACTCAAGGGCAATAATCCAATTAAACAGTTTGTTGAAAAGTTGGATAAGGCTGCTGCAATTATGGAGGCGAGGACAGCTTGTGCAATGTTGAACAGGTATGCAGATGGGATAATTATCCATGGTACAGAGGTCTGGGAGTTGATGCCGATACTTACCCTCAGACAGGCGATATATACAGATCCTAGAAAACCTCAAACTGTTGAGCCTGGCCTATATCCAATTGGCAACCCAGATGAAAACAGTCCTGTGATCATGACAACAAACTTCTCCCTAACCTTCTACACAGTAACTGGAGATTTTGAGAAGGATGGTGTTGTCTGTTGGCTCCTAGTTATGGATACAGAAGGTAAGGCTGTTGATGTTGCAGTGGCAGGAGGGCAATACTGTGGAGATAACGCCAAAAAGCTAATAGAAGAGACGAAAATAGAGGAAAAGGTAAATCACAGGATTATTATACTCCCAGGGTTGGCGGCTCCTGTAAGGGGAGATATTGAGGAGAAGACAGGTTGGACATGTGTAGTGGGGACGAGGGATTCTTCCCAGGTTGGAGAGTTTCTAAGGAAGAACTGGAATAAAATACTTGAAGAGTGGAAGGCTAAACAGGAGTTGTAAATATATACTTATTTAGTTATTCAGGAAAATATAGTAATGGTTTTATTTATTTTTATGATTATATTTTATTGGGGATTTTATTATTCAATAATAAATAAATTATATCATGTACTATTTAGATTAAATAATCTGGGAAATGATGAAAATAACAGAGTTGGATGTAATAAAAACCATAATGGATAACATAACCTACAGGGGAGATGTAGTAAAGGGAATAGGAGATGACTGTGCAGTTTTCAAACTGGGTAATACCTACTTAACAGTTACTACAGATATGATGTTCAGATCTACACACTTTCCAGATATTCTTACACCTTTTCAGATAGGAATGAGGGTGATCACTGCAACTGTATCAGACATATGTGCGATGTGTGCGAGGCCCTTGGGAATAGTAGTGTCTATGGGACTTCCCACGGTGGAGAGAGGTTTTCTCTTAGAGTTAATAAAAGGAATAGATTATGCATGTAGGAAGTACAGTTGTCCCATAGTTGGTGGGGATACAAACAGAGGGAAAGAGTTAATACTCTGTGGTACAGCAATTGGAGTTACAGATAATCCTGTATATAGAGGGGGAAAAGTAGGGGAAGATATAATGGTAACCTACGATATAGGCAGAGTATATTGTGCCTTAGAAATTCTCAAGATGAAGGAGAAGGGAGTAATAAGCAGAAAAACCTTTTACGATCTCTGGGAAGAGTATCCAAATATTATGAAAAAATTAGTTGAACCTATTGCAAGGGTGAGGGAAGGGCTGCTCTTGAATAAATATGTGAGTTCCTGCTGTGATATATCAGATGGACTTAAAAAAGAGTTATTCTATATTGGTAATTTTGAAATATCCAGTAAAAAACTTTTAAGAGTTGTACCAAAGGATGTTATAGAGTTCTGTGACAGGTTTCAGATAGATCCTATCCATGCCGCTTTAAACAGTGGGGAGGAGTTTGAATTGTTGTTTACAACGAAAAGATGTGATGACATCTTTGAGGTATTGAGAAGTGAATGTGAAGGAGAAGCTAAGAAAATTGGTAAGGTTATTGAGGAAGGCTACTATATAGATGGTGAAGAGTTAGAGTTTGGAGGGTACATTCACAGTTGGGAGTGATTTATAGAGAAGTAGAATAGTATTTATATCCAGGATTATGAGACATTTATTTTTAAAATCTTTTCTTTATTTTCTATATTATACTAAAAACTGTTAACACCTAATATAAAGAATAAATAGCGATAAGAAGTTAAAAATACAAATTTTACTCCTTAGTACTACCATATACATTTTTATTTTATTATTAATTTTTTTATATTATTATCCTGAAAATCCTATTTTCTAATTACTTATAACAATCTATAGCCTTTAACTTCTCTTCTATTGTGTTCTCCTTATCCCTTCTGTCGTCGATCTTTAAAGTACTCAGTACTCTTACAGTATCTTTAAGTACAGTTTCGTGAGCCTCTTTATAGGCCTTTATTATCTCATCTAAGTTCCCTTCTAATACAGTTCCCATAGCACCAGGTTCAACCTTCAAGTTATACTTTTTAAAAACATCTATGGCCTTCTTTACATACTTTGAGATACTTGGACCTTCTCCAATGGGTACTATACTAACTTCTGCAACGGGCATATTATCCCCCGAAATACTTTATAAAACATAAAAGTTTAAACTTCATACTATCTATAGTTAATTCCCTCTCTTAGCGAGGCGATCTTTCTCAGGTAGGCTCTCTATATCTATACCTGGCATGGCCTCTCCAAGGTTCTTACTAACCTCTGCTATAACATCAGGTTTATCGTAGTTGTATGTAGCCTCGACAATAGCCCTTGCTCTCTCCTCTGGATTCTCAGATTTGAAGATACCAGAACCTACAAATACTCCATCACATCCCAACTGCATCATCATGGCAGCATCTGCAGGTGTGGCAATACCTCCTGCAGCGAAATTTACAACAGGCAGTCTTCTCAATTTGGCAATCTCATATAAGAGATCTACAGAGACCTTTAGCTCTCTTGCCATTTGTAGAAGTTCCCTGTCTAATCCCATCTCGTAGTATCCAACTACCTTTGCAATACCCTCATTTACAGCCCTTACATGTCTAACAGCCTCTACAACGTTACCAGTCCCTGCCTCTCCCTTAGTTCTTATCATAGCTGCCCCTTCTTCTATCCTCCTAAGTGCCTCCCCTAACTCCCTTGCACCGCATACAAAGGGCACTGTAAATACCTTCTTATCTATATGGTGTACATCGTCTGCAGGTGTAAGTACTTCACTTTCGTCTATCATATCTACACCTATGGCCTCTAAGACCTGTGCCTCGACGAAGTGTCCTATCCTTACCTTGGCCATTACAGGAATGGACACAGAATCCTTTATATCTAAGATCAGTTGGGGATCAGACATCCTTGCAACCCCTCCCTGGGCCCTTATATCAGCAGGCACCCTTTCCAACGCCATCACTGCAGTAGCTCCAGCATCCTCGGCGATCTGTGCCTGTTCAACATTTGTAACATCCATTATAACTCCATACTTCACCATCTTAGCAAATCCTCTCTTTAAGACCTCTGTACCTACTTTTTTCATGTTTTTCACCTTTAGGTTATGATACATAATAACATACCATTTACTTTTCATTTACTTTATATCTTTAACACTAAATTTATAATAATTTATTTATACATAATATATTAGAATATAATATATAATATACTATATACCGACTATATTATTATCACATGGGATACTATGGTAAAGGTCCTAATAAATGGATATGGTTCCATAGGTAAGAGGGTAGCAGATGCAGTTGCAATGCAGAAAGACATGGAAGTACTTGGAGTTACCAAGACAAAACCAGACTTTGAAGCACGGTTAGCTGTAGAAAAAGGATATAAGTTATATGCTGCTATTCCAGAGAGGAAACCACTCTTCGAAGAAAAGGGTATAGAAATTGAAGGTACTATTTTCGATGTTATAGAGGAAGCAGATATTGTAGTAGACTGTACTCCAGGTGGCGTAGGGAAAGATAACCTAAAAATGTATAAGGAGTATAAGGTAAAGGCCATACTTCAAGGTGGTGAAAAGGCACAGTACGTAGAAGATAATTTCAATGCACTCTGGAGTTATGACAGATGTTATGGGAAAGATTATATAAGGGTAGTATCATGTAATACAACAGGGCTCTGTAGGATACTCTACGCCATAAATTCAGTTACCGATATTGTAAAGGTAAGGGCAGTACTTGTAAGAAGAGGGGCAGATCCTAACGATGTAAAGAAGGGTCCTATAAATGGAATAGTGCCGAACCCTCCAACTCTACCTTCTCACCATGGACCTGATGTAGTTTCTGTAATTCCAGAGCTTGAAGGGAAGATATTCACATCGGCGGTAGTTGTACCTACAACTTTAATGCATATGCATATAATTATGGTGGAGACTACAGGTACCACCAGGGATAATATCATAGAAAGTATAGAAAAAACTCCGAGGATAATTACAGTAAGTGCAGAGGAAGGTCTTAACTCAACTGCTGCAATAATAGAGTTTGCAAGAGATCTTGGGAGGATGAGGTACGACCTCAACGAGATTGCAGTGTGGGAAGAAAGTATCAACGTAGTGGATAACGAAGTATTCTTGATGCAGGCTATTCATCAGGAGAGTGATGTAATACCTGAGAATATAGATTGTATAAGGTCGATGCTAGAGATGGTGGATGATAAGATGAAATCTATAGAGATGACAAACAAGGCTATGGGATTGTTGAAGTAATGGATAGTTAGTTATCTTTAAAAGAGTCTTCTTTTTATATTAAATTAACTTTATAGGTGTAACATATAGAGGAAAAACTTCTAAGAAGAAGGATTAACAAAATATGCTTTAACTTTTACTCGTGTTTATTCCTTTTTATTTAGACTATTGTTTAAGATTTTTATTTTTTTGATTTTACTTTATTATTATTTTTATCAAGATTCTGAATGATGATATCTCACAAATTGTATTTAGAAGATATTGGAAAATCCATCTTCTTCTCCTAATGTTCAGGTGTGGTTATATTAGTTTATTTTCATAAGGAGTAGCACTGAATTTGATAGTAAGTATTTAAAAAATTAAAAAGTATATTAAGAATAAAATAAGATAAAATAACAGAAAAAATGGAAAAATTATTTTGTTCATATTTGCCAATGGTTGTTATTGGTTTAAAAAAGTTTTGTTCAAGGGTTGGTAATTATTTGTAATAAAGAGATAAAAATGATACATTTATCAATACCTCCATTGGATGAGTTTTATTATTATATTTATTTAATTATTGCTTCAATGAAACTAATAATATTCTATTCCTCATTTTTTATCTACATTCTCAATATATCTACATTTCGGATAGTTGGAACATCCTAAGAACATCCCGTATTTACTTCTTCTAACTACAAGATATCCTCCACACTTTGGGCATCTTCCAGAAGTTTTTATGTCCTTATCTTTCTCAATTTTGCTTATTAATTCTCTTCCAATCTCAACTTCTTTACTTTTTACCTCCTGTAGTATCTTTCTCAGTCTCTTTTCAGCCTCCTTTAAAACATCTTCCTTCCTTACCTCCCCCCTCTGTACTTTCTCCAGTTTATCCTCCATATCTCTTGTCATGCCTTCCTCTACTATCTCGGGACAGTACTTCTTTAAAGTCTCGATCACCGCCATGCCTAAATTAGTTACTCTAAGATAACCTTTCTCTTCAACTACATAACCTCTCTTTATAAGTTTTTCTACAATTTCCGCCCTTGTAGATTTTGTCCCCAATCTTCTTTTTTCCAGCTCCTTTATAATGGAAGACATGCTATATCTCTTAGGGGGTTTAGTTCTCCTCTCCTCTAATATTATCTTCTTAATAGATGCTACGTTTCCTTCTCTGAAGTTGGGAATCTCCTTCTCCTTAAACTCGGTGAAGTAGTATATCTCATGCCAACCTTCATTTAATGTTCTGGCACCACTGAGTTTAAACAACTCACCACCTATATCTAAATATATATTTATATACTCCCTCCTCATATCATCCCAGAATGCTCCCAAGGTTCTTCTAGCTATAAGATCGTAGATTTTCCTTTCCTTAGATGTTAGAGGTTCCTCAGGTATATCTACAATATGTATTGCAGGGTGGGCAGGATCCTCCTTCTCACCTTTAACAGGTTTTCTACCTTCCTTAATTATCTTCTCAGCGTATTCTCTATACTCCTCAATTTCAGTTATTTTTTTCAGTATATTCTCCAGGTATTCCCAATTATCAGGGAGTTTCTGGGAATTTGTCCTTGGGTAGGAGCAGTATCCTTTCTCGTAGAGTCTCTGGGCGATCTCCTGGGTCTCCTTAGGAGAGATTTTATATATCCTGTATGCCTCCCTCTGTAGAGTTCCTAAGTCAAAAGGGGGAAAGGGTTTTATATTTTTCTCCCTTCTTTCAATCTTTAGAATCATGCCTTCTTTTTTATCCTTTATCTTACTATATATATCCTTTGCCTCTCCCTCATTCCAGAATTTCTCCCTACTATGAATTACTTTTATATCTCCTTCCAATAACCCTTCTATTACCCAGTATTTTCTACTCTGGAAGTTTTTTATCTCCAACTCCCTCTCCACTAAGAAAGCCAAGGTTGGACCTTGAACCCTCCCGGTACTCATAGTTCTCCATCTATTTACAGCCTTGAGGGATTGCATAAGGGCTCTTGAAACGTTAATCCCGTAGTACCAATCTAACTTGTGCCTACTCTCCCCAGCATCTACGAGACCAAAGTCTATCCTATCTGGGTTTTCATATGCCTTTACTATCTCTTCCTTTGTTAAACTGGAGAATCTCATCCTCTTTGCATTCCTTCTTCCACAGATATAGTAGAGGACGTGGTATCCTATTAATTCTCCTTCAATATCCCAATCTGTCGCTATATAGATGTCATCCACATTCTTTGAGAGTTTTTTTAAAGTGTCTATGTATTTCTTTACATACTCCTTTCCCTTTACTATCCATGCAGGTACCCATTTCACACAGAATACTGGATACTCTCCAAATTTCCTATTTTTACTGTCCTCTTCCAATGTAAATAGATGTCCAACTGCAGAGGCAACTATAATCTTCTCTCCATTCCTCTCCACCTCGTAATAAGGTACTCCCTTGTAGGATTTCTTCTTTGCCTTTCCCAGAGCATTGCCTATCTTCTTCGCAACCTTAGGTTTCTCGCAGATTATTAACTTTGTCATGGTTAAAACCCTAGAATATTAATGTTAATTAAACCATAAATGTTATATAACATGAGAGAATGTAGTTTAACATTTGATAGAGTATAGAACATATCGATATTTAATTTAATAGATATTTTTAGAAAAAATTTTTAAAGTATTTATTACCTAACATAATTATATTAATTATTAATAACTTCTCTTTCTGGAGGAGAATATGATACTAATTATAGGTTATGGTTCCTTTGGTCGTAAAGTTGTGAGCTATGTTAAAGCCTTAGATAGGATAATAGTAATAGACAAAAACCCAACAGTTTTTGAATCCGTAGAGAAGTTAGACTTTGAATATATTGTAGGAGACGCCTGTGAAAAAGAGACACTTCTGAAGGCTGGTATTAAAGAGGTCGACACTGTACTGATACTTACCAACGATCATACAACAAATAAAAAGATAGTAGAACTGATAAGGGAGTTAAATCCTACTGCCTATTTAATTGTCAGAGGGATTTCCAAGTATCCAGATCTATATTCGGGGACTAAGGTCGATAGGGTCATATATCCTATTGATTGTGCTGCCAAGGAGATAGTAGCTGAGATGGAGAAATCTCAATTAAGAAAAAGATTGATGGATCTGGAAAAGGTAATACTGGATTTAAAGTCAAAACATGGTGTTACCATAGATGCAGATAATCCGAAGGAGGGTATTAACAACAACGGTATTATATCCTTTTTAATACTCATGCATAACAACCCAGATCCAGACTCTATAGCCAGTGCAATGGCTCTAAAGAGAATTCTTGAGAGGTGGAAGGTAAAGGCGGATATAGGTTATGGAGGAAGGATAGAGTTCGATGAAAATAAGGCTATGGTCAACCTCCTCGGTATAAAGTTGATACCTGTTGAAGATGTAGATATTAATAAATACGACGGTATTGCAGTTGTAGATACATCCTCCTCCAAATTACTCCCTATAAATCCAGATCGTGAGATAGACATCCTTATAGATCATCATGAGAATGGAGACCTAACAGCAAAATACATGGATATAAGGCCAGAGATTGGAGCAACTGCAACGATACTCTTGGAGTACTTAAACGAATTGAACATAACCCCAAAGCAGGATTTAGCAACAGCTCTCTACTATGCCATATGTACAGATACTAATTATTTCAGGAGAAAAACATCCAAAAAAGACTTTGAGGCAGCGGGATATTTACAGGATCTAATGGATCCAAAAACCTTAGAGATGATAGAGAATCCTGAGATGGACACCGAAACCATGGAGATTCTTGCAAGATCTATCTTAAATAGAAAGATAGTTAGAAGTAGCATTGCACTATCCTATGTGGGTATTATTAAAAATAGAGGAGCATTAGCCAAAGCTGCAGATTTTTTACTCAAGATGGAGGGTATAACTACGACTTATGTATTTGGAATATCTGGGAATAAGATATACATAAGTGCGAGAACAAAGGACTTGAGGATAGATGTAGGGGAGATTATGAGAAGGGCCTTTGGAGGAGGAGGACATCAAAAGGCTGCAGCGGCTAGTATAGATCTTGGGATATTTGAATCTGTCTCAGATAAGGATTCGCTTAGGAAGTTAGTTGAAGAGGCTATACAGACTAAAATATTGAAAGTGATGGGAATAAGTGAAGAAGAGAGAAGAGTTAAGAGTTAATAACAAAAAATAAAATATAAATAAAAAAAATAAAAACATGTTAAAGGAGTTAATAAACAAGATACTTTGGCATCCTGGTTACTCTCCTGAAGATTACGAGGTAGTATATTTACATAGGGAGGGTAGTAGTGGAAAATGTAATAATCTTAAAAAGAGAATCTCGATGGACAGTATATGTATTAAAGGATCCTTTATAGTATTTGAAAGAGACTGTGAAGTTACAACAATTCCACTCCATAGAGTACTGGAAATTAGAAACAAAAAAACAGGGGAGATACTGTACAGAAAGAGCAGAAGATAGGAAGGGTTATTATGGTTAAAGTGGAAGAATATATGACAAAAAATGTATATTACGTCAGTCCAGAGAATACTGTAAAAGATGTAATAGAACTCATTAAGAAGACCTCCCATGATACATTTCCAGTAGTCTCAGAGGGTAGAGTAGTAGGTATCGTCTCAGTCAACGACCTGATAGGTAAAGACGAAAATGAGAAGGTAAAGAACATAATGGTTAAAAGAAAAAATATGATAACCACTAGACCAGATGCCGATATAAGGGATGTTGGAAGGTTGATGTTTAGGACAGGGTTTTCAAAATTACCTGTTATAGATGAAGAAGATAGACTATTAGGTATAATCACTAACACCGATGTTATAAGATCCCAGATAGAGAAAACTACTCCAGAGAAGTTAAATAAAATAGTGGATGCCTATAGAAAGTTAGGGTTTAACCTTAGAGTATATACAGATACCATACCGGTAAATAAAATCAGACCTACACAGGGAAAGATCTACGAAGATGAATTACAGGGGAGAATATATGAGTTGAAGAGAGGCCTCGCTGAGCCTATAATAGTTATAAAGAAAAAGGGTAGAGATGATCAGTATATCCTTGTAGATGGACATCACAGGGCTGTAGCATGTAATATCCTTAAGATACCTACATTGGAGGCTTATGTCATAGAGATCGATACAGATAAAAAGTTAGGAATAGAGAAGACTGCCGACAGCTTAGGTTTAAGATCCATTGAAGATATTGAAATAGTAGATGAAGAGAATAACGACTCCTGTAGAATATACGAACTTACATCTAATAGAAACCACATATAACTTGATACTATGGATATCCCAAAAAGCCATCCAAGGTATAAATCTTTACTAAATAGGGAGAAGATAGTGGAAGCATTAGATAGGGGGATACTTGCAAAGGCAGGTCTTATCGCCCATGGTAGGGGAGAGACTTTCGACTATCTCATAGGAGAGAGGACTACAGATATTGCCCTAAGGGCTATAAAAACTGCTGCCGCAATATTGGTACTGGCAGAGAACCCTGTTATCTCAGTTAACGGCAATACGGTGGCACTGGCTAGGGAGGAAATCGTCAAACTTGCAGAGGAGTTAAATGGAAAGATTGAGGTAAATCTTTTCTACAGAAGTGAGGAAAGACTGAGGAAGATTAAAGAGTTCTTTGAGGAGAACCCTGTTATTAGGGAGAAGATTAAAAGTGGTAGAATAAAGATATTAGGAATAGAAGATGCCAACAAACAGATACCTAACTTGGAGAGTGCTAGAGGTAGGGTTTCCCAGGAGGGGATATACTCTGCAGATGTGATCCTTGTGCCTTTGGAAGACGGAGATAGAACTGAGGCTCTTGTAAAGATGGGCAAAAAAGTTATTTCTATAGATCTAAATCCACTCTCCAGGACAGCTCAACAATCTACAGTTACTATAGTAGATGAATTAACTAGATGCTTGCCACTTCTTAGGAAATACGTTAGAGATTACAAGAATTTAGATAGAGAAGAACTTCAGAGGATAGTAAAAGAATTTGACAACAAGGAGAACTTAAAGAATATGTTGAATCATATATGTAATAGGTTAAAGAATTTGCAATCCACTTAAAAATGAGGAGTATCATGTTTTTTGATGGATCAGGGTTGTCGGGTTTTTTTGAATTTTTAGGAATACTCTCAGCCCTAATTATACTTTTTGGATTTATCATAGTACTTGTCAGTTTAGTACTTGGTTATTTTTTAGTAAAGAAAAACAAGTTGATTCTTCCAACGGTATTTTTATATATCATGGATAACTTTCATCCTATACTTCTAAAGTTGTGTCTAATGATAGGTACAGAAGATACGTTTTACAGGATAGGGATAGACTTTTACAATAGGTACTACTATCAACCTTTCAAGAACGCTGAAAGAAAGGTACTTATACTTCCTCACTGTTTAAGGGATATAAAGTGTCCTGCCAAGTTAGGGGTAAACGGTATAGAATGTGTTTTCTGTGAAAGATGTCTATTAGGATCTATAATCAAAATCGCCAGGGAGAACAACTACGAGGTATATATAGTTCCAGGTTCTACATTTATAAAGAGGATATTAAAGGAGAAAAAACCTACAGGAGTTTTCGGAGTCTCCTGCTATAGGGATCTCTTCTATGGGATGAATTACCTATCTAGGAAGGGCATACCTGTACAAGGACAGCCTCTTTTAAAGGATGGTTGTATATGTACTTCTGTGGACGTTGAGGAGTTAATTACAAGGATAAAGGATAACAGGTGATAAGAATGATATCTAAGATCAAAGATACATTAAAGGGAATTACTAAAAAAAAGTTGGAGCAGGAGGGTACAAAGTATATAATGTTTGGAGGTAAGGGTGGTGTAGGAAAAACCACCATGAGCGCCGCAACTGGTATATACTGTGCAGAACAGGGGTTAAAGACTGTTATAGTATCTACAGATCCTGCACACTCTCTAAGGGATAGTTTTGAACAGGAGTTTGGCCATGAACCTACAAAGGTAAAGGGGATAGACAATCTCTATGTGGTTGAGATAGATCCCCATAAGGCCATGGAGGAGTACAAGGAGAAGTTAAAGAAGCAGTTAGATGAAAACCCTATGCTTGGAGGTTTGTTGGAGGAACAGCTGGAAATGGCAGCTCTATCTCCAGGGACAGATGAAAGTGCAGCCTTCGATGTATTTCTAAGATATATAGATAACAACGACTTTGACGTCGTTATATTCGACACCGCCCCAACTGGACACACCTTGAGATTTCTAGGTTTGCCAGAGTTAATGGACAGATATATGACGAAGATGATTAAGTTTAAAAAACAGATCAGTGGAATGATGAAGGTGATGAAGAAGTTGATACCTTTCAGTAGAGAAGAGGAAGATATAGACTACGACAAAGTTCTAAAGGAGTTAGAGGAGATGAAAAAGAAAATTACCAAGGCCAGGGAGATACTTGCAGATCCAAATAGAACTTCCTTTAGATTAGTAGTGATACCTGAAGAGATGAGCATCCTAGAGAGTGAGAGGGCTATGAAAGCCCTTGAGAAGTACAGGATACCTGTAGATGCAGTTATAGTAAATCAGATAATACCTGAAGACGTTGAATGTGACTTCTGTAGATCCAGGAGAAAACTACAGATGAGTAGGTTGAAGATGATAGAAGAGAAGTTTGGAGATAAAGTTATAGCCCATGTACCTCTTTTAAAAACTGAAGCTAAAGGTATTGAAACCCTTAGGGAGATAGCTAAGATACTATACGGTGAGAAGAAAAATAGTAGTTAATATTACTCTATCATTAATTATTTTTATTATTTACCATTTCCATTAAAAATTATAAAAATAATATAATACAATAAAAATAATAATTAATTAATAATTAATCTTAACAAAGTACTGTTATTTTTTTAACGGACTATTACAACTCTATGTTGTAAAGTTTCTCAACATTTTCCTTATGAATCTTATAAGCACCTTCTTCATTAATTATACCCATTTCTAAAAGTTTTCTAGTCCTTCTTGGGACTGTCTTTATCCCTAAAACTGCTCCAGGACGTCTTAAGTCGTCGATATAGTCAGTTTCCATTACAAACCTTAGGGATTTTTTTGCGGCCTCGACAACTGGTTTAGAGGCTATAATAGAGGGAAAGATTCCGTATTTTTCTCCTTCCAATACGTTATCTCCACAGTGGTGTTTTATAACCTTTTCAGGATTTAGATTTACAGATCTAGCCATATCTCTAAATTCCCTGAACTGCTCCTCTGAGGCACTCTCTCCATGGATCTGTAAGGCACATCCAATATCCTTAGCAATCTCCATAGAATATAGGAGTATCTCGTTAGAGAGCTTCCATACATCCTTACTCACTTTAAAGTGGGGTCTCCCTACCTCTCCAATACCAACTAAAAATTCCTTCTCTTCTACAAGTTTCCTGGCATAGTTTAAGGCTTCTATCACCTTCTCCTTAGTATATTCTAAACTCTTCCCTTTCTCCACCATCGTGATGATTTCACAGGGATGTACTCCAACTAATCCGTATACCTGTATCCCATCAACTTTCTTTCTTATAGTCTCTATATCCCGTATTAACATATCCATGGGGCCAGTTAGATCACCTGTAAATGAAGGTTTATTCAGTAATATTAGAGTCTTTCCTCCAGCATTTTTGAAAATTCTTGCCACCTTTTCAGCACCGTAACCATTCTTACCATCTACGTGCATATGATTGTCTGTAATAGGTATATCCTTTAAATCTGCACTCATTACATTCCCCAGATGTTTTATTGTAAAAACGATTAAAAAGATTTATTAAAAAGATTTTATAATTTTTATATTCCAATACATCCAGATTTATTGTGTTATATAGACTACTTGATTCAATCTACTATTTAGATACCCTTAGTGATTTGACTTCTTCTAAGAATCTTCCGATTCCAACTCTACTCATAACGGCAGATAATCTCTCCCTCTGAGGTTTCTCGGCATACTTAGAATATACCTTTAATACACTCTCTATTAGGGGAACTATCTCATCTACACTCACCAATCCGATAGGTACTCCAAATACCACATCCCTTCCAGATTTTCCTCCAATATACACCATATACCCCTCCTCTTTTACATCCCTACCCTCGTTAGGACAGGCCTTGATACACTTTCCACAACCTACACAGATGTTGTAGTTGGTATAAGAAGTTTCTCCTCTAATGTCTATAGCCTCAACCTTACAAACATCTGCACATCTTCCACATCCATTACAGTTTTCATTGGTCTCAGGGTATTTAACACCAACTATTCCAATATCGTGGATCTGTGGCCTAACGCACTTATTTGGACAGCCACTTATCGCAATCTTGAATTTGTAGGGAGCGGGATACTCTTTAAACTTCTCTTCTATCAACGTACATAACTCCTTAGTATCTATCAGCCCACTTTTACAGTTCCCACCACCTGGACATCCAAGAACAGTTCTCACTAAAGGCCCTTCGGATCCTGTCTCAAAACCTCTTCTATGTAGCTCTAAAACCATATCTTCTACATCGATTGGGTGAATGGAATGGATCTCAAATGATCCTCTATCTGTTATTTTTATCCTACCACCGTATTTTTCAGTAATCTCCAATATATCTCTTATATCTTCTATGGAGTACCAGCCACAAGGTTTTCCCCTTATCCTTATAAAGTGTGTGCTATCCGCTCTCTTACCTATACCTCCGTAGTCAGTAATCCAGTAGTAAGATATCTTTTTCCCACTTTTTCTTCTTTTCTCTATCTCTTTTCTAAATTTCTTCATTTTTAATCTTCTTATCTTTTCTATGCTCTCTATATCCACATTCTCCTTTAACTCTACAGCCTCTTTAATAATCTCTCCCTTTTCAGTCCTTATTATCACCGTAGAGTACCCCTCTGGACTTCCCACAGATCCCACAGAAACATCTGCCATTGTAGAATCGAAATCCCTACAGATTTTACACCCTTCACAGTATTCAAGCTCCTTCAGGGGGACAGTATATCTTTTTCCTTCCTTAGTTATCATTGTAAACATATCCTTCTTAATATCGAATTTCTCTATATCCTCTCTTCTCAGGTTGTTATTTTCTAGAACCCTGTTTATGCTTTCCTCTTGAAATTTGCCCATACAAAACAATCCTATTAAATACTCTATCCTTGGCAACTTTACCATCTTTCCATCTTTACCTATCTCACCGTTGTAATTAGCTAAGTATGGGAAATACTGGAGTTTTCTAAGGCCAGATATTTGACATGGAAGGCCTACAACTGCAACTCTTTCAATTCCCATCTCTCCTGCAGTCCTAAGTGCATCAAGTGTAGAAATTGTATACTTAGATTTTGTAGATCTTTTTATATCTTCAGAGTTCTGAACTATTATAGATACAGGCTTCCAGCACTCATCACCTACAACTATCGCTCCGTCTATCTTACCACTCTCTAAAAGATACTTTAAAAATGTGGAAACTACTCCACCATCCTGCCCCTCAATATCTCCCCTTCCGAAGTAGTACTCTATTCTCTCTTTAAAGTCAGCTCTGATCCTTATCTGATAACCACCAGAAGATACCCTTGGACATACCTCGTAGCACATCCCATGTCCCTTCCTTAGACACTCCTCTTTTAATTTTGGGATACCGTCAAAAACTATTTTACTATTTGGACATACTATAGCACAGGTACCACACCTGGCACATAAATCGTTATCTACTATTTCGCTTAGTTTCCACTGATACATGCTTTTCACCTATCAATCAAATATTGTAATTATTTATATTTTGAGATGGATGGAAGTTTTATTTTTTATATTAAATTTTTTAGTATCTTTAATTTTTATAATTTATGCTCTTATAATTATATTTTTATTAATGGGATTGATTCTGTTATTATTTTTATTGAGATTCCATGATCGTTTTAATAAAATAGAAAATAATAACGATATCAATAAAAATAATTTAAAAAACTAATTGGAACAAAATAAAAAATAATAAAAGAAATAAAAGATTATTAATAAAAAGAGAGTAAAACAGACACTTTAAGGAGATAAGAGTTTAAAGAATTCTATCGTACTTCCAGCATCTAATCACATCCCAAGGAGTTTTAAAAGTAAATTACTCTTTTATGTGTTTTTTCTGTTTTTTAATTTAAATGATCGTATGTATAAAATAACGACTAACCTGGTATAACTATGATAACCATAATAAGTCCAGAAGGTAGTTCCACGACTTATGCTCTAAAGAGGGCTATAGAGAATCTAGGGGGTAGATGTGAGGTTCTGCTATTGGCAGATGATAAATTAATAGTAGATAGAAATTTTTACATAGAATGTGATGTGATACATTCTAGATGTAGCATAGGTAACTATCTAGGCAGATTGACAATGTATTCCTGGCAGGTGTTAAATGCCTTGGAGTGTGAAGGATATATCTTTATAAACAGTTTAAAAGCCTTATATAATTCTTCAGATAAATTTAAAACTATCAAAATACTCTCTAAAAATAAAATAAATACTCCAAAAACAGCCCTAATAAGAGATTACGAAGATGCAAAAAGGTTTATGGAAGAAGAGAATTTGGATTATCCCGTAGTACTGAAGAACTCTTTTTCAAAGTGTGGAGTTACAGTGAAAAAGATAACATCAGATGAGGAGTTAAAAAGATACACCAAAAATGCAATATGGGAGGGGATGATAGTACAGGAGTATATAGATTTCAGGGTTGGAGATCTCTACAGGGATGTCAGGATATTGGTAGTTGGAGATGAAGTGATTGGAGGATACAGTAGGGTTAGTAAGAATTTTATCACAAATCTACACATGGGAGGTTCCATCAAACCTGTAAAAATCACTGAAGAATTAGAAGATTTAGCACTTAGATGTGCCCAGGCTATAGGTGGAGATATAGTAGGGATAGATATACTTCCCTCTAAGGAAGGTTATTACGTTATTGAAACTAACGCTGCACCAGGTATAAAGGGGTTCCAGTACTTAGGTATAGATGCGGATTACAGGATTGCAGAGTTTTTGATAAAGAGTAGTAAGGTATAACTCTCTTTGGGGATTTTCTATGGTTGAGTTAATTTATGGTTTTATCTTTATACTTATTGCTATAATTCTATCTATTAAGGAGGAAATCAGATTAGAGAAAGAGATTCTATATTCTGCCATCCTGGCACTTATTCAACTTATAATATTAGGCTATGTTCTTATCTACATCTTCGAATATGGAGGAATTGTAATTACCTATATTATGGTACTTCTGATGATACTTACTGCAACCTACATCGTCAACAGTAAAATGAATGCTAAAATTAAGGAAAATAAAAGGTATAATAAAAGATACATGTTTCTTTATATCTCTCTAACACTCCTAACAGTTACCTTCTTTACCTTGATGGTATTGAGGTTTTCCCATGTAGTACCCTACGAACCAAGGTACATCATTCCCTTGATAGGTATGATTGTTGGAAACTCCATGAATGCTATTCACCTCGTACTAGATAAGATCGTAGATCATATTAGATCCAACAGGAGTATACTCTGGGGATATTTAGCTTTAGGTGCATCTGAATTTCAGGCATTGAGACCTTTTATGAGGGTGGCAATTACCTCCTCTGTCACACCTATGATGAACATGATGAAGTCTGTAGGTATTATATTTATACCAGGAGCTATGACAGGTATGATACTTGCTGGTGCAGATCCCCTATATGCGGCGAAAATTCAGGTTATAATTATGTGGATGGTGCTGGGAACTGCCCTACTCTCAGGTTTAATACTCTGCTACCTGTCTTACCGGGAATTGATCAGGTTATAATCTAACAGCTGGAATCCTGTTAAAAGTTTTTTTATATTTTTTATCAACTATAAGATTCTCTCAATAGGTATTATTAATATATCCTTAGCACCAAGTTCCTCTAATTTAGCCACTGTAGAAAACACTTCCTTCTCATCTATCACTGCATGAATAGCCACTATACTGTCGTCAGAGAGGACCTGTGAAACTGTAGGACCACTCATACCAGGTAGTACCTTTTTAATATCCTCCAATATTTCCTTGGGCGCATTCATCATAATAAGTCTCTTTGTCTGGGCGTGGAGTACACTTTTTATTCCAGTAACTATCTGATTTATCTTCATCTGTTTCTTAGAATCTTTTATACTTTCTTTATTCGCTATCAACCTTGTAGTAGAAGAGACTATTGTCACGATAGGTTTTAACCTGTTTAACCGTAGGGTAGTACCTGTAGAGGTTAGATCACTTATAAGATCTGCAATCCCTATGAAAGGAGCTATTTCAGTAGCTCCACTAAGCTCTATTATTTCCAACTTCAAGTTTCTACTCTCTAAGAACTTCCTCGTAATATTTGGAAACTCTGTTGCTATTCTCATACCATCCTTTAAGTCATCTATTGAAGAGATGTTAGAGTCCTCTGGAGCTGCAATTACTAAATCAGCCTTTCCAAGGTTGAGATCTAGAAGGAATTCTACTCTATCTTCTACTCCCCTCTCAAGTACTAAGTCGTACCCTGTGATACCTAAGTCTGCCACACCATCTGCCACAAACTCTGGAATATCCCTGGCTCTGGCAAACATCACATTTATATCTTCATCTACAGTTTTTGCGAATAGACTTCTTCCCTTAACAGACATCTTTAACCCTGCTTTTTCCAGTATCTTGATAACAGGCTCAGAAATCCTCCCCTTGTTTGGCACTGCCAAAAGTATCAAACTACCACCTTTTGTAATAGTATTTGTTTTTCTAACTCTCTGTAGTTTTGAATAATAGTATTGATACGGTTTATTTATTAATAATTAATTACTACCTAATTAAAAATTAAAAATAGAATAGGAATAATAATAAAAATAGCCAAAATTATACAGAAAAGAAGCAAAAACTTATAAGAAGGAAGATTAACAGAAAATTCTATCCTGTTTTCAGTACTGATGTAGTCCAGGAAATAGGAGTTATTTTACTTTTTTACCCATTAATTTTTTTATTAAGCTCTATTAAGATTTCTATTTTTTTAATTTTAATTATTCTTATATAATTATATTTATTGTTGTTAATTCATGTTAATTTAAAAAGTCCTGTTTATAACTATTTATAACTATAACTATAACCAATCAAATAAAAAAGAAAAAGAAATACATTATACCATTTTCCACAACTAAGTAGAGGGGAATTTTCATCTTTATTGCTTTAGATAGGAAATGAGATGTATTAATCCATTAAAATGTTTTAATCTCTCCATTTATAACCCTCTCCATAACCTCCGGGATCTTATCTAACCATTTTTTTGCAATATCTTTTGCCCTAGGTTCTATATCCTCTAAGTTATAACCTTCTTCAGTTATCACCTCTATATCTAAGATCTTCGGTTCATTTATAGGTTTCCCTATCTGACTGAGTATTCTAACGTAACACTCCTTAACACCTCCTATCTCTGCTATATTATTGGCTATTATATTAGCTAGTATATTGTATATCTTTCCAACATGATTTACTGGATTTTTACCACTAGCTGCTTCCATACTCATGGGCCTAAAAGGTGTGATCAGTCCATTCACTCTATTTCCCCTTCCAACTGAACCGTCGTCTCCCATCTCTGCCGAAGTTCCAGTTACCGTTAAATATACACTGTCACCACTATCTGCAGTGTTTATACATATTTCTACATCGTAATCCCCTGCTATCTCCTTAGCCAACTTCTCCACCTTTTCTTTAACCTTTTTCTTTATCTCGTAGTACTCTTCGATGGATTTTACATATCTATCTACTACAGCCATGGCTATAGTTAAAGTAATCTTTTTCCCTTCCCTTAGACCCATAACCTTTATATCCTCTCCAACTGCAGGAATCTCCTTCTTTAACTCCTCACTGTTTAGGAATCTCTCTGTCTCTAAGACTAATTTTTCTGTGGTACTAAGTGGAGCGTATCCTACTCCAAAAGAGGTGTCATTTGCCAACGGGATCTCAGATTTTTTCCTCTCAAATACTTCAATTAAATCCATGGACCCCTGTCCCATCCTACAATCTATTACAACGTCTTTATCTATATCTATGTTTTTCAGTATCTTTTTCAAATAAGACCTTGCAGCCTCGATGGCAACAGTGGCAGTAGGTAATTTAACGATCTCTCCATTTTCCCTGTTTAGTATCTCCATGGTTGCCCTTCCAGATATAAGGATATAAATAGGAGTTACCACAAGACCTCCTCCTAATTTTGGATAGGCATGACCTCCCACAAGTTCAACCTGGTCTGTATTATGGTGAAGTATAGTACCTACTTTCTCCTTATACATCCTACAGAGTGCAGCACTTACACTTTCAGCTATACCATCGCAGATACTGTCCGGATGGCCTAAGCCCTTTCTCTCTACGATTTCAATAGGCCTCTCTTCTACAGGAGTAGTATCTAATTTTCTAACTACTATATTTACCACGGTATCACCAAATCTTTTTTATATTTTTTATATATCGATACTTACAGAAATACTAAAAAGATTTATGAAAACTTTAAATATAAAATCTATAAAAAGATTAAACTTTTAAGTATTATATATAAATACCTCATATTAACAGGAGTTATAAAATAATATAAAACAACTTATATAAAATAGTTGGAAAACATAGATTAAAAAGTATAAAATAAAAAAATCTAGAGGTATAATATGGAAAATAAACTAAAGAAGGTAGAAGAAAGGGAAATAACCATTGCAATTTTAAACTCTTCCTTTAAGATGTGGATGGATATATTGGATGTAGATGTAGTGATTGTAGGAGGAGGTCCCAGTGGATTAACAGCATCTAAGTATTTAGCAGAAAAAGGTGTCAAAGTTATAGTTTTAGAGAGACACCTTTCATTTGGAGGAGGTATTTGGGGAGGAGGAATGGGATTCCCTTATATTACAGTACAGGAACCTGCTCATGAGATCCTAAAGGATTTCAATGTTAAGTTAGAGAATGTAGGTAAGGGATTGTACGTAGCTAACTCCGTTGAAGTTGCGGCAAAGTTAGGTTGTGGAGCTATAGATGCGGGAGCGAGGATCCTTACTGGTATCGTGGTTGAAGATGTTATCTTAAAGGAGAACAGGGTATGTGGAGTTGTAATAAACTCCTACTCTATTGAAAAGGCAGGTCTCCATATAGATCCCCTTACAATAGATGCGAAATATGTAGTAGATGCAACTGGACATGAAGCTTCAGTTTCAAATATTCTTGCAATGAAGAATAAGGAGTTAAAATTGGAGATTCCAGGGGAAAGATCCTTGTGGGCTGAAAAGGGAGAAAATTCACTATTGAGGAATACTAGAGAAATATTTCCAGGACTATACGTCTGTGGTATGGCGGCAAATGCTACCCATGGAGGATACAGGATGGGGGCTGTCTTTGGAGGTATGTTCCTTTCTGGAAAGAAGGTGGCTAATCTAATCTTGGAAGATTTGAAAGAGAAATAAATAACAATTTCTTTTCTTTTTGAATAATAATACGGAAGTATATAAAACATACAAAATCTCTTGTGAAGATGATGGAAAATATAAAAATCAGAAAGATGAGGGACAGTGATATACTTCAGGTAATAAAGATAGAGGAAGAGTCTTTTGAATACACATATCCTCCTCTGTTGATAATGCAAGTATTTTCTTCATTTCCAGAAGGATTCTTAGTTGCGGAAGACGAAAATACCAAGAAGTTAGTGGGTTATATTATAGGGATTATAGAGTGGGGACATGGGCATATAGTGTCTATTGCAACTTCTAAGGAGTATAGAAATAAAGGTATAGGTACTGCACTCCTGAAGAAACTGGAAGATACTCTATTTAAAAAGTACAACGTTGGATATATAGCCTTAGAGGTGAGGTTCAACAACGTGGATGCAAGGAAGTTCTATTACAAGAGAGGTTACATGGACAAGAGATTACTACCAAGATACTACGAGGACGGTACAGATGCCATTCTAATGGTAAAGAAAAACCCTTACATTAAATTGCCTGATACTCCAGTTATTGTTACTATGTGGTAGAGATGAAAAGAATAACAATATTTTCTCCTAACTGTTATACCTACGGTGCTATGATCGTTGGAGGGGTGCTTAAAGAGAGATTTAAAGGTAAATACATCATAAAACTTGTTAGACATTTAAATAACAACATTCTCAATCTCTTTTTAAAGTCTGATGTTGTCATATTAAGTTTATACTCCACTTTACATATTTTAGACAACAAATTAAAGGAAATTATTGAATTTGTAAGAAAACAGAGTAAAAAAAGAAGAGATAAAAATATTAAAATTTACGTTGGAGGTCCTGTATCTGCCTATCCAGAGATAGTTCTCAGGGAGATGAAGGTAGATGGGGTGATACTAGGAGAAGGGGAAATCTCGACTCCAAATGTGATAGAGGGGCATAGGGAGGGCCTGGCGTATTTAGAGAATGGGGAGATAATAATAAACGAGTTAAAGGAAAAACCTGAGCTGACCTCAAAACCTCTTATACCAGATGATATAGGTAGTCAGAACATCAGAGGGGCAAATGTATATATAGAAACCCACAGAGGATGCTTAGGTAACTGCACTTTCTGTCAAGTTCCAAGGTTCTTTGGAAGAAAGATAAGGAGTAAGCCCTTAGAACTTGTATTAGAAGAGGTAAAGGAGTTTAAAAAGAAAGGCGTTAAGAGAATAGCAGTTAGTGGAGGTACAGGGAGCCTTTACAACTTCAAGAAGGATGTAAATAAAAGTGCATTTATTGAACTTCTCGAAGGTATAGCAGAGATCGTTGGAAGTAGGAACCTCTCTGTACCTGATATGAGAGTGGATTACGTCGATGAAGATATACTAGGGGCCATAAAGAAATATACTATTGGTTGGGTATTTTATGGTATAGAGAGTGGAAGTGATAGGATACTGAAATCTATGAAGAAGGGAACTAATAGGGAGAAGAATCTATACGCTATACAACTGGCAAAAGAGAATGATGTAAAGGTAGGAGGTAGTTTTATAGTGGGATATCCTGGAGAGAGGGAGATCGACTATCTACTAACTAAAGACTTTATAGTAGAGGCCGAGTTAGATGATATCTTTGTATCTATAGCCGAACCTATACCTAAAACAGAGTTGTGCAACTTAGTAATTAAAACACCTCTTGAGGAGAATCTAACATTTAAACCTCATTTAGGAAATTATAGACGTTTTAATCTGACAGAGAGTGAGGCTAGATGTCTCGACCTTATGCTCCATGGTGAGCAGTGGAAACCTAAGCCTTCTGTTATTACAAAGAGTAAGTTTTTACTGTATTTAAATGAGGCTAAGAGACAGGGAGAGGATATAAGGAATATTACAAGGTTAATATTCAAGTATAGAGATTGTTTGATGTGATTATTGGGGATTTAAAATATAATCTAAATAGAAAAAACTGTAAAGAAAACAAAATATTATTTTATAATCTTCGATTCCAATATTGGGAGAAGGGAGGAGATACGGTATATATCCGTGATAAATAGAGATTTTTATTTTTTAGCAACATTTTTCTTAATTTTTTATTTTTTATCATTATTATAAATATACTCTTAATAAAACTGAAACAATAATAATTATGAAAAAATTATTAAAATCAAAAAATATCCGAAGGTGTCTCTATTAATAAGAAGATCTTTATCCTGAAGTTTATAGTATACATGATAGTTATATATTCTATATTAAAACCCTTTGAAAATCATTTAGTATATAATGTAGCATACCAGAGTTATCTACTTCTGAAGATTTTTACCGATACATCCTACTCTGGAAATCATATATACCTGAATAGGTTCGATATAGAAATAGTGGCTCCCTGTACGGGGATAATATTTATTTCCCTCTATTTAGCACTATTACTCTCCCTATCTAAGAATATTAAAGAAGTTATTGCTGGAGTTCCTTTACTTGTGATAATCTATCTGGGAAATATTTTAAGGATATTTCTAACTGGGTTCTTTGGAGAGATCTTCAGTGAGAAGGTTCAGTGGGTGCATGAAGTTGTGGGATATTTAATACTACCTATCTTTTCAGTGATTGCTACTCTGATGTATCTTAAGATTCTATCCAGGATGAGAAGTAAATAAAGGGCAAAATTATGCAGTATCTCAGGGTAAATACCTTAAAGATATCTCCTCAAGAGTTGAAAGATAGATTAGAGAGTAAGGGGATAGTATTAGAAGATACCTACTTAGATTACATGTTTAAGATAGTGAAATCTCCCTATTCTCCAGGTTCCACTCCGGAGTATTTATTCGGATATTATTACCTACAGAACATATCTTCTACAGTACCTCCTCTTGTATTAAATCCATCCGTTGAGGATATGGTATTGGACATGTGTGCAGCACCTGGAGGTAAAACCACTCACATGGCTCAGTTGATGAACAATGAGGGGATTATAGTGGCCAACGACATGAAAAAGGAGAGGTTGAAGAGTTTGTCATCCAATATCCAGAGACTTGGTATCAAAAACGTTGTAATCCTAAATATGGATGCTCTTAAGTTAGATAAACTTCAGATATACTACGATAAAATACTCTTAGATGCTCCCTGTACAGGAAACCCAATAAAGGGCAGAAGTAGGAAGATTACCAGGAAGGATATAGAGTATTGCTCAAGGAGACAGAAAAGTTTATTAGATGTAGGTCTCAACATTCTCGAGATAGGAGGGGAGTTGGTATACAGCACATGCTCTCTGGAGGTGGAAGAAAACGAAGAGGTAGTTCATTACATCTTGGATAAAAGGAATGACATCCAGTTGGTAGATATCAGTGATTTCATAAAAGAAACTAAGGAGATAAATATAAAAGAAGGGGGGATAAAAGGTACTCTAAGAATATATCCCCCAGATGAACCTTTCTTCATTGCAAAGTTTAGAAAGGTGGAGTAATGAAAAGTAGAAACTCTTTATCTATTTCTTCTTAATAAGAAGAATTGTTAAGTTTATCTACTTTATTTAATCTCTTGATGATTCTATACTTTGGAAAAATATATAAGAATGATAGAAGGATAAAGATAGAACAGTGATTAAAAAGTTAGGAGGTGGGAAGGTGAAATTTTTCTTAGATACTGCAAATGTGGAGAAGATAAGAGAATTTGTCCAATTAGGTATAGTTGATGGAGTTACAACAAACCCAACACTCATTGCAAAGGAAGGTAGAGATTTCCAAGAGGTAGTTAGAGAGATATGTTCCATTGTAAAAGGGCCTGTAAGTGTAGAGGCGACTGCGTTAGATACTGAAGGTATGGTCAAAGAAGCCAGAGAATTCTCAAAACTTGCCGACAATATCGTAGTTAAGATACCTATGACTAAGGAAGGTATAAAAGCTGTAAATATTCTCTCAAAGGAAGGTATAAAAACTAACGTTACCCTTGTATTCTCCGCAAATCAGGCGTTAATTGCTGCGAAGGCTGGAGCAACTTATGTCTCTCCCTTCGTTGGTAGATTAGATGATAACGGACAGGAAGGTATGGAACTGGTAAAGGAAGTAGTAAGTATATTCAAGAACTACGAAATAGAAACTGAAGTTATTGTAGCATCCATCAGACATCCACGTCATGTAATCGAAGCTGCGAAGATCGGTGCCCATATCGCTACTATACCATTCGAGGTACTGGAGAAAATGTTCCACCACCCATTAACAGATAGAGGTATAGAGATCTTCAAGAGGGACTGGGAGAACTACTTAAAAAATAGAAGCAAATAGATCTATCTTATTAAAATAAATCAGAGCTACATAATACAGTGAGATTTATGAGATATATAAGAGATGAGATGATCGAACCTATATTTATTGGAGGGATTGTGGGCGGGGTACTATCTTCTATTCCTATAATAGCATGCTTAAACTGTTGCTGTCTTCTCTATATCCTATCTGGTGTTATTACAGCTTATTTAATGAGCAAGAAATTTAACCCAACTGATAGAGACTATCTTATAGCTGGTGGGTTAAGTGGGAGTATTGCAGGACTTATTAAGTGGTTAGGCATGTTAATAGGTTTTGGCATGTTTGGAACAATGGTTCCATTTATGATAAATCACTGTCCTAATAAATTACTATATATGAAGATGACGGGAACAATGGTTCCACCAATGATGGTATTTAGCATACTTTACTTCCTTATATACATGATAATAGGCGCTATCTTTGGAGCTATTGGAGGAATACTCTACGGAAAATTAAAGGAATAAAAAGTTAAAAATATTTTTTTATTTTTATATTATTTTCATTTAAGGGTAAAATTTGTGTGATGAATATCTCAATCTACCAATAGAGATTACTCGAACTATTGGAGAAATACCTTTTACGGAAAAAATTAAAGAGGTATATAGTAAGATGAAGAAAAAAATCTCATATGTTTATCTAATTATTCTATTTTTATTCCTAATCTTTTATATAGGTATTTTTTTAGCTCCTTACCTCTACGATAAGAATAGATTTCTATCCCTTCTTATCTACGGCATATACTCACAGATCTGTCATCAAATGCCTGAAAGGAGTTACTACATATTCAACCATAAGATGGGAGTATGTGCCAGATGTTTCGGTATCTACACTGGAGTTCTACTGGGTATGTTGATATATCCTTTTATTAGAAGATTAGATAACTTCAAAACTCCAAATAAGTGGTATTTAATTCTAGCGTTAACTCCCATGGGTATAGACGGTACTACACAGTTGTTAGGTTTAAGGGAGAGTTTCAACGAGTTAAGATTTATAACTGGTTTCATCGCTGGGTTTGTAGCCCTCTTTTATATTTTGCCTGTATTCTTAGGTGTTATTAATAAAGAGAAAGTTTTTATAGAGATGAAACATACTTCTCACCAAAAATCCAAGTAAAGTTGATTAGAAATAAATTAGAGTTTTATTGTTTAGGAGATTGTTCAGAAAACCGCTCTTCTTCAGTGTACTGGAGAAGTACTACATTCCTGTTAATCTAACTTCTTAGAAGTTTTTTGCCCCATTTATTATTTTTGTTATTGTTATTCTAACTATTTATATATAGTTTAATGAGTATGGATAAACGTTCTTTAAACCCATAAAGAACTCTTTAAAAACTATTTTTCCTTTACTAAGGAATTTCATTTAATCCTTAACAATCATAGTTCCAATACCTTCCTCTGTAAATATCTCCAAAAGGATGGAGTGGGGTATCTTACCATTTATAATATGGACACTCTCTACACCTTTTTTTAGAGCATTTATACACGCCTCAACCTTCGGTATCATCCCTCCAGAAATCATTCCTTCCTTTATCAGCTCTTCTGCCTCGGAGATTGTAAGTTTTTTAAAGAGTGTAGACGGATCTTCTATATTTTTCATAATTCCATCAACGTCTGTGATCATTATCAACTTCTTTGCACCGATAGCTGCAGCAATGTCTCCTGCAACCATGTCTGCATTTAAGTTAAATATATCACCTTTGTCATCTATTCCAATAGGGGATATTACAGGGATATACTTTTTCTCCAGTAGTATGTCTATTAACTCAGTATTTATCTCCTCCACATCACCAACTTTACCTAAATCAATCTCTATCTTTTTGTTGTCTTTTATAATATACCCTTTCTTCTTTTTAGCCTTAATTAGATATCCAGATTTTCCAGAGAGTCCTATAGCCTTACCACCGTATTTTCCAAGTTTTGATACAATATCACCGTTGATCTTTCCAACGAGAATCATTTTAACGATCTCCATCGTCTCTTCGTCAGTCACTCTTAAACCATGGATAAACTCAGGTTCTTTTCCCATCTTTCTCATTGCAGCGTCTATTTCAGGACCTCCTCCATGGACAACGACAGGATTGATACCAACGAATCTTAGGAGAACTATATCCTGTGCTATCCAATTTTTAGCCTCTTTATTTACCATGGCATGGCCCCCGTACTTTATTACGATCCTGTGATCTTGAAACTTACATATATAAGGTAGCGCTTCCACCAGTACCTCTGCTTTGAGGGAGTTATTTATTTCCACTTTCTCACCTTTAAGGGTTTATTAGACTTAATTAACTAATATAGAAGATCTCCAAAAATAATCTCTGTTGAAGATGTGTTTTTGTCATTTTTCTCCTTTAACATCAATTAACAACCATTAATATTTGCCTAATAATTTTATTATAATTTTATTTTATTATTTTTGAGTAGGGTTTTTATTTTTGTTATAACAATTATAATAATCATTTTTTTGACTACTACTTGATAAAATGAAGCTTTATTTTATAAGTCCATTATTTTTTATTTGAAATCTTTAAGGTGCTATATGTTTATTTAAGGGACATACGTATTCACACTCCCTACAGGATATACAGGAATATATATCGATACTTACCATAAGGTATTTTATATAATCTGTAGGAGAGTAAATAGCTTTCATGGGACAGATGTTAATACAGGATAGACACATTTTACATCTATCCTCGTCAATAAACACTTTATCATCTTTTAGATATACTGCACCTTCAGGACATCTTTTTATACAGAGACCACAACGGTTACATCTATCTTCTACTAAAACAGGTGTTTTTGGTTTAGGAATTTCCTCCTTAATAACAGGTAGAGTACATACTATCCCACAGTATCCACATTTTATACATCTCTCTTTATCTACCCTAAATCTATCTAAAGTTATAGCATTATTGGGACATACGTCTATACATGCTCCACAATTTTCACAGATTATATTTCTAAATTTAAACAATTTAATAGCCCCGGTGGGACATACTTTACTGCATAAACCACAAACTATACAACTGTTTAAATTTGGATATTCTTCCTTTACTACTACTTTTTTAGATTTTTCCTTTTGAATTAGATGTTTAAATATCAATCTTAGTGTCTTTTTACCTACCACAGCATCCCTCTGCAAATATCTATTGTTATAAAACATTTAGATATATCAATATACAATTGTAAAAAAATAAAGCGCCCTGGTCGGGATTTGAACCCGAGTCACAGGAGTGACAGTCCTGTATGATAGGCCCGGCTACACCACCAGGGCAAGATAAAAAGTGGCTGACGGCGTCGCCCCGTTCCCACCCAAAGGCAGTACTTGGGGCATCGCTGGAGGGCTTAATTTCCGAGATCGGGACGGGATCGGATGTAGCCCCTCCGCTATGGCCGTCATGCCACAGAGTATTTAACGGGCCCGAAGGGATTTGAACCCTCGACCACCTGGTTAAAAGCCAGGCGCTCTACCAGACTGAGCTACGGGCCCTCGGTGGTCCGGCGGGCCGGATTTGAACCAGCGACATGCGGATCTACAGTCCGCCGTTCTACCAGGCTGAACTACCGCCGGACTTTAGACATGCAATAGGATGATGGGCCTGCCCAGATTTGAACTGGGGTCTCAGGATCCCAAATCCCAAAGGATAGACCAGGCTACCCCACAGGCCCAACCTGATCTCCCAAATATTAAGCCCCGGGGGGGATTTGAACCCCCGACCACCTGATTACAAGTCAGGCGCTCTACCAGGCTGAGCCACCGAGGCATTTTACTTGCACACAAAATAAATAAATTTCTCATATATAAACTTTTCGGTTAACCTTCTTCAGTTAGAAAATTTTATATAGGAGAACTACAGTTGTTTATAGTAGTGTATAAAACCAACACAACTAACAATACTATAAATAGAATTTATTTATCTATATTAATATCTATTGGTGTATAATTAGGATATACTCAGGTGATATAATGGATATTAAAGAGTTAGGTAAAAAGTTAGAGGAGTTGTTGGGATTGGAGTATCCCGCAGTTGCTGTGAAACTTGCTAAATCTAAGGATGAAATCCCTGAAAATTATAATGAAATAGAAGAGCAGATAAGACACTGTGAAATGATCCAGATAGCAAGGAAGGAAGGGAAAAAATTCTACGCCACCTTAGATAAACATGCATGTAAAGGAGGGGCCTATGCAATGGGAATTCTCCAAAACCCACCAGAACCTTTGGCCACAGGTAAGTTGTATCACAAGTTAGGTAACTTCGAAACTGAGGAAGCTGCAATAAGAACTGTAGAAGCTATACCTAAGGTTAAGGAAAAGATATATGCTAGTGTGTATTCACCTCTAAGTAATACAGACTTTGAACCAGACTCAATACTGGTTATAACTACACCAAAGAAGGGATTAAGGCTGGTACAGGCCTTACTCTACAAAGAAGGTGGACGATTCCAGGGAGACTTTGCAGGTATTCAATCCCTATGTGCAGATGCAGTGGCTGCTGTAAAGGTAAGAGGAGTTGCAAATGCTACATTGGGATGTAACGGTTCTAGGAAGTATGCCCGAATAGAAGATGAGGAGATGATATTTGCATTCCCACCTTCTGATTTAGAGAATATCGTCAAGGCTTTAGAACACTTCAAAGAAGTCTGGGGATAATTAAAAAAGTAGGGGGTAATATTATGGTAAAAATAATAGTATTCACCTCTCCAATGTGTCCTCACTGTCCTCCTGCAAAGAGGGTTGTTGAAGAAGTAGTTACAGAGATGGGTAAAAATATAGAAGTAGAGTATGTAGATGTTATGAAGGAACCTGAAAAAGCTGCAGAGTATGGAATAATGGCAGTACCTACCATAGTAATCGATGGAGAAGTTGCCTTCGTTGGAGCACCTACAAAGGAAGCATTGAGAGAAAAAATAGCAAAATGTATCTAAATATATTTTATAATTTTTATTATAAGTAATATCAATATACTGATATCTATGAAACTACGGATACTCTGTAAATACAATAATCCAAAAAACATAGATGAAGATAGTCTTATAATAAACTGTGGTATATGTAGAGGTATGGATTTAAACTCTATTAATATTATATTAGAGGAATACCAAGATGAGATAGAAGAGATAGTTTATCCCGAATGCAATATCTTAAGGAATGTAATTAGAACAATAAAAAAAATAAATAAAAATAAACGATGATACGATGATAAGGGAGATATCTGTCAAGGGCTTAAGAAGTCCCGAAATATTGGTAGCATCCGTACTCAATAAGATGAAGAAGGGACTGCTAATTGTTGAAACAGAGGGGGAGTATCAGATAAAGGCCATAAAGGATCTTGCAGACAAGATGAACTATAAGATAGAGGTTGATAACAACGTCGTTAAAATACACGTTGGAGATATCGAGGCTTCACAATCTATAAACGTTGTTGGGGCAACCTGTCCAGGACCTATAATGATGGTATCAGATGTACTGGAGAAAATAGATGTTGGAGAAATATTAGAGATAATAGCAGGTAAAAATGCCCTAACCGATCTAACAGAGGGATTGAAAGGGATTGGTCATGAGATACTCTCTGTTGAAGAACTTGAAGATGGTAACTACAGAATACTGGTAAAGAAGGGAAAGAAGAAAGAGGAAGAACTCAAATCTGTAAATATAGATGAAATATTTATTATCAACACCACAGGTACTGGAAATGCAGAAAGGGCGTACTCTACCTTCATGATGGCAGATATTGCTCTAAGGATGAAGTTGAAACCAACTATATTTCTCATGTTAGATGGCGTCAGTTTAGCTCAGAAAGGTGAATGTGATAAGGTAAAACACCCTGCATTTCCCAAGTTAAGTGATCTAGTAAAGGAGGTTGTAAAGAAAGGTGTTAAAATTTACGTATGTGAGTTAAGTGCACAGTTTAGGGGAATTAGTAGAGAGAACTTAGAGGAAGGTTTCGAAATTGCAGGAGCACCTACGTTCTTCAACTATCTATCAAAACCCAACGTTAGACCAGTATGGTTATAAAATAACTTCGATGTGTTTATCATGAAAAAAATAGACCCTATATTCGTATCGGCCCTTTACTATGGGATAAATAAAGCCATAGTAAATATTATTGGTACAGGAGGTCAGGTTCTTGGAAGGGAAGCTTCAAGGAAAATGCTTGAGTTACTAAAGGAAGAGGATATAATAAAGGAAAACATGAAAGATGAAGATATAAAAGATACCTTCGTAAATATATTTGGTTTATCAGAAGACTTAAAAATTGAAAATAATAATGACGAAGTTATATTTCATGTTGTAAGACCTACTCTCTCTTTATTTTTGGAGAGGATAGCAAAAGAAAAAATACCCCTCTATATTTGTCCATTTATGTATTTACTTTCGGAAATATATTCCTATAACAAGGGATACAATTTGATGTTTAAAAATGTTCTACCCGAGGGGATACGGTAAAATTAATATTTAAAAAAGTAAAAAAATAAGGTGATTTAATTGAACACTATAATATCTTTAATATCCTTAGCAGTGATATTTGGAAGCATGTTCTCGGGATTTGCTACCTTTAGGTTAACAGGAATGAGACTCATGTATCATTTTGTATCTTTAATACTTGCTTTTATATTTACTTTGCTTTCTTTGATAGTCTCCAACAGTATAATATTTTATATTGCAGTACTTTTACAGATACTCACTCCATTTACTATATGTGGTACAATCTGTAATATCTTAAAAACACAGTTCCAAAATACTGGGATATACTCTGCTCACCTAGGTTTTATGGGAATATTACTCATTTTAGCACTGGGTAATTTATTAATTTCCTAATATATTATTATTTTTATTTATTATTATATTTTTTTTATTATATTATATTTTTTATAATTAAGTCTTGGACAAAACTATTTTATAAATGATTAAGTGTTAAAAAATAAAAAACTCAATAATTCTCAGGAAATATCCTGACAATGGACACAGTCAATGGATTTATTTCCTTAGTATGATATATTGATATTCTTTAACAATTTTTATTCAATTTGTTTTTTGCTTTATTGTTATTAAAATTTTTATCGTTATCATTTTCAAAAAATACATCTTCCCACTTTCTATCTTTCAACTTGGACCTGTATATAATCTCCATATGTGGATAAGCTATCTCCACATCTTTCTCTTTATTGATCTTTTCAAGTATTCTACTTAAAATCTCGGTCTTTACGTCTGCCCACTCAAAGGTATTTACTAAGTATCTAACCTTTAACTCGATACCGCTATCTAAAAAATTCACCCTGAGAATAGGTTTATCGTATACTTTTGCATTTGTGAAGGGCCTAGGTTTATTCCTCCAGATCTCTGCTAACTCCTTCATAAGATCTCCTACTACTTCTTCACAGGCCTCCAAAACTAACTTCTTCGCCTTCTCAAAGTTGCTCTCGTAGGTAACTACTACCTTAACGTTATCCCAAATATAGGGAGATCCCCTGGTGTAGTTAGTTATGGAGTTAGTGAGCACATAGGCATTTGGTATTATAAGATTTCTCCCAGTAGGCTCTCCAACAACTTCCCTTAAGTATATATGCATGGTGTCTATCTTGTATACGTCCCCCATTCCTATATCCTTTATATATATCCTGTCGTTTATCTTGAAGGGCCTTGTTATAACTATATTTATCCACCCTGCAAAGTTCATAATAGGTCTCTGGAGTGCAAAGGTGAGAGCTGCACCTATAATACCAAGAGACATTAAAAGGGAACCTATGTTGTTGTATATAATTGAAAGTCCTATTAATCCGGCGACAAACCATGTTGTATATTTAAAAACTGATGCAAAAATTGGATAATCTCTTAATTCTCCCTTCTTTTCAAAGAACCTCTTTATCAGTTCAAGGGAGATATCTAGGAATATCAAGGTACCAAGTATCAGAATAACCGTTATGATTATTTCATTAATATACACTTCTAAGGAAGAAAAATATTCGAATATATTCAACTTAATACTCAAGTAATATAGTATAATAATCAAGGCCAAAACCTTTATTAGAAATTTACCCCGGAATAGGATTCTTCTGTCTATCATAGCCTTCCCAGATGATGGAGTTTAATAGTTCCAACTTTCTATTAAGAATCCTCGAAAAAGAACAATCTCCTTGGATTGCATTTTATTTTTATTACCATGGTGTTTATAATTTTTACTATGATAATCAGCCTCGCTCCATTAAAGGTAATAGGATAAATAACGAGAGTTACTACTCTAATTCCTAATAATTGCAATAAATAATAAATCTATTTTTTTGAACACTGTAGATACTATATAATAAAACAAATTACTTTCTCCCCCGTATCTTCCTGAACATTAAAGTATCATTCCTACTGTATCTTCGATTGTCTCTATTCCAACAACATCTTCAGTATAGCCATTCTAACTGGTACCCCGTAAAAGGACTGCTGGAAGTACTTCGCCTGTGGGAGGTTATCTATCCTTGGATCTATCTCATCTACCCTTGGTAGTGGATGCATAACTATAAGGTCTTTATCCTTAACGTGCTCCAATGTAAGTTTATACTTCCCCTTCACCCTCTGATATTCGTTTAGATCTGGAAACCTTTCCTTCTGTATTCTCGTTACATAAACTACATCTACATCCTCCAGATCTATAGTTTCCGTCTCATAGAACTTTACATCCTTCTCGAGGAGATCGGCTACTATTTCCTTAGGTATCCTAAGTTCTTCAGGAGATATAAACTTTATCTCAACGTCTTCAAAGAGAGATAGAGCATAACATAGTGAGTGGACAGTTCTCCCATACTTTAAGTCTCCTAAGAAGGCCACCGTAATCCCGTCTATTTTTCCAACTTCTCTTTTTATAGTATACAGATCAAGTAGTGTCTGGGTGGGATGTTGATTTGAACCGTCTCCAGCATTGATCACAGGAACAGTTGAATACTCACTGGCTAACCTTGCAGCACCTTCACATGGATGCCTTATTGTTATTATGTCTACGTAGTCACTTACTACTCTTATAGTATCTATTAAGCTCTCTCCCTTCATAACTGAAGTATTCCTTATATCGGTAAATCCGATAACCGAACCTCCCAATCTCTTCATAGCAGTTTCAAAAGATAGTCTCGTCCTTGTAGATGGTTCATAAAACAGTGTAGCGAGTATTTTACCCTCCATAATTTTTAAGGATTTTTTAGAATTTAGAATATTCTCCATCTCCTTGGATTCATCCAAGATGTTTAAAATCTCCTCTTTTCTAATATCCCTGATAGATATCAGATGTTTTAAACCCACAAGAATCACCCTTACATTTGTAAAAACAACCTATAGTCAACATCTTAAACTTGTCCTTAAAATTTATTCCAAAAAATCCCTCTAAGAAGGTGTTTCTCTCTTCTCAGTTAAACCTCAATTACAAAAAGAAATTATTTCTATATAATAATAAATTCTATAAAATTTTTTTATTTTTTATATTATTTTTTAACTGCCACTTTGATGGAGACTAAGGTTTATATATCAATTATACCAATAAGGTCATTAAATAATAAAGATATTAATAATAAATTAATAATAAAATATTAAATAATAAAAACAGAAATTTCAAGATCGTCCAATCACTCAGAAAATTGACTAAAAGTACTTGTCCATATTTTTATCTTCTCTTCTATCTTGTGTTAGAATTATAATGTACTATTTTATTGTAGTTAAGTTCTTATTTTAAGGTGATCCAATGGAAATAAACTTGGACAAGTATAGAAACCTCAGTAGACACCTTGGAAGAGAATATATAAATTTAAACCCTATACAGAGGGGAGGGATTCTCCCTGTGGAAGCTAAGAAGGTAATTTATGAATACTGGGATGGTTACAGTGTATGTGACTACTGTGGAGGACGTTTAGACGAAATAAGGACTCCTCCAATATACGAGTTCCTAGAGGATGTTTCTAAGTTCTTAGATATGGATATATCTAGGCCCACCCATGGAGCTAGAGAGAGTAAGTTTATAGTTATGCACTCTATATGTAAAGAAGGGGACTATGTAATATTGGATGAAAACGCTCACTACACTTCTTATGTGGCTATAGAGAGGGCGAGGTTGAACTACGTCACAGTGAAGAACGATGGATATCCTACCTATCAGATAGAGCCTGAAAGGTATAAGGAGGCTATAGATAGGTTGGAGGATGAAGGAAAGAGTATAGGTTTAATACTACTTACCCATGTAGACGGATCCTATGGCAATCTAAGTGATGCCGAGAAGGTTGGAAAGATAGCCAAGAAAAGGAGGTATCCATTTCTCCTAAACTGTGCTTATACAGTTGGGAGGATGCCGGTCAAGGGGAAAAAGTTAAAGGCGGATTTTCTAGCCTGTTCGGGACATAAGAGTATGGCAGCATCTGGTCCAATAGGTATTCTCTCCATAAGGGAGGAGTTTGCAGAGGAGGTACTAAGAAGGTCTAAGAACCATCCTAAGAAAGAAGTAGAACTCCTAGGATGTACAAGTAGAGGGGTACCTCTCCTCTCCCTTATAGCAAGTTTTCCATACGTTGTTGAGAGGGTTAAGAAGTGGGAAGAAGAATTAAAGAAAACCAGATATGTGGTAGATAGGTTGGAGGAGATAGGCTTTAAACAGTTAGGTATGAAACCGAAGGAGCATGATCTCATTAAATTTGAGACACCTGTACTTGAGGAGATGTCTAAGAGAAATAAGAGGAGAGGTTTCTTCTTTTACGAGGAGTTGAAGAAGAGAGGTATTGGAGGCATAGTGCCAGGGGTTACAAAGGAGATAAAGATAAGTGTTTATGGGTTAACCTGGGAACAGGTGGAGTACGTAGTCGATACTATTATAGAGATAGTGGAGAAGTGTTAATATGATAGACTCTAAAACTAAACTTCTAGGACTTATAGGACATCCAGTAGAACACTCCCTATCTCCTATTATGCACAATAAAGCTCTAAGAGATAAAAATTTGAACTATGTATACCTGGCCTTCGACGTCCATCCTGATAGGTTGAAGTACGTAGTAGATGGTGCAAAGGCACTGGGGACATTTAGAGGTTTTAACGTAACAGTGCCCCATAAGGTAGAGATTATAAAGTATCTAGATGAGTTAGATAGAGAAGCTAGACTTATAGGGGCTGTCAATACTGTAAAGATAGAGAATGATAAAGCAATTGGATACAACACAGATGGTTTAGGTGCCCGTATGTCTCTTGAGGAGGAGATAGGGAAAGTAAAGAATAGAGATATCCTTATAGTAGGTGCAGGTGGTGCTGCAAGGGCGGTTGCCTTTGAACTGGCAAAGGATAACAACATCACCATAGTGAATAGAACTCTTGAGAGGGCTAAACTTCTAGCAGAAGAGATCTCTAGAAAGTTAAATAGAAGTGTAGATTACGGAGATCTAAATGTAGATGTAGGGAACTACGAGATAGTTATCCATACTACACCAGTTGGTATGTATCCTCATATTAATGCAGAACCTGTGATAGATGTGAATAATATACGTAGTGATATGGTGGTTATGGATCTTATATACAACCCAAGGGAGACTGTACTACTTAGGGAGGCTAAAAAGAGAGGAGCAAAGGCTATCAACGGTATTGGGATGTTGGTATATCAGGGAGCCTTGGCCTTTGAGATATGGACAGGTGTAAAACCAGATGTTGAAGTTATGAAGAGAACTTTAGATATTGAATCACTAAGATAACCAATAAATGTCCTATAACTTTAATATTTTAAACAGGGTACCTAACAAACTCCTTTTTAAACTAGCAATAACTATCAAGAACTTTAATCAATAATTGATTAATATAAATTATTATGATGGAAAATAATAATAAAAATAGAAAAAAGGTTTTAAAAATAATACTTAGAAGAAAAAAATATATAAAAATAGTTTTTTGCCCATAACTATACATTTCACTTTGTTTCTCAAATATTAATTTCTTTGTTTGTTAGATACCTTTTTAAACATAAATTATTTATAACCAAATATACAACAATTTGATCCCTATTAAGAATTTCAATAAAATAAAAAATTATAATTGTAAAAATCTTCTTTTTTATGTCCATAGGAAATTCTGAGAGAGAAGAGAGATTCCTTCACTATGTTTCTGTCCTGGTGTTTTTGGACAACGAGATGAGAGCAAAATTCGCCACTACTTGGAGTTATTATCACAATATCTGAGATAGGTAAGGTTGTATATCTAATCAAGGTGGAACATGGGAACATGAAATACAGAGAGTTAAACTTTGAAGAAATAAAAAGTATAAAAAATATATTAAATTACTATCTCAGTAGGGAAGCTATAGAAAATTTTAAATTCGAGAATTTATATCTCCTATATGATAAGGATAGATACGATGTTATTTATACTACTAAGGAAGTTTTAAAAAATCTGAAGTTATTTAAGAGTGTCTATGGAGCAGGTTTGATATTTGGAAGTTTTAAAAAGAGCAAAGATAAGGTTAAATTTACACTGTCCTTAGAAGGGATGACTCTTATTTCCAGGGATATTGTTAAAAACTACGCTATGGTGAATAGAAAAGGAGAGGTTCTCTTTTTATATGGTAGGGATATATTCATGTCTTCTGTTTTGGAGTTGAAAGGCGGAGGGAGGTTGGCTATATTTAACATAGATAGGGAGTTTCTCGGTATTGGTAACTACGGGGGAGGAAAGATCATTAAGAACGTTATAGATAAGGGATGGTATTTGAGAGAAGGTGGATAAATATATAAAAATTTTCAGTGATACTATGGAATCTAAAAGGCTTATAAAAAGGATATTGAAGGATATCTATAGAAATTTAGACGAATATTCCAAGGATCTTATAAGAGCTTGTAATTACAACGTAAAATTCCAGGGCTTGTTTTTAGTAGATAAGGATACAGGAAAGAGAAGAGATGTAAAATCCCTAGAGGACTGTGAGTCTCTACCATCCTTCAAGGTGGAGGACAGGGAGTATATTCTCAAAGGAGTTAACTTAGAAGATTTCCATAACGACACCTTAGAGATACTCCTATCTTCAAAGACATCTAAAGAGTACTCTTTCAAGGTAGATGAGAACTACAAGGTTATTAGACCTAACAGGGATATAACATACGAACACAGAGAGAGAATATTGAAGTGGAATGAACTCTCTGAAGAGGAGTTGGATAAAAAACTTGATAGGTTCTACGATATTGTAGAGAAAATTAGCGAGGATCTAAAGAAGATAGAGGGAATGGAAAATCACAATTTTATAGTATATACAGATATATTTATGGATCTGGACGTTATGGAAAATATCGTAGAGAAAGATGGAGATATGACTATAATCTGGATACATCCCCTCTACCTCTTCTCCAGTGAAGGTGTTTTGAAAGGTATTGTAGCTTACGAGTTATCCTCCTACAACAGAAAGATCTTAGAGGAGTTTTACAGGGATATCGTGGAGTACTGTGTAGAGTATAAAAAGCTCTTCGGTAAGAACTTGAATATTATCAGTAAGATAAAGGATATTGCTATAAAGAGGAAGGATAAAGAGGTTATAGCTATTATAAAGGAGATAGAAGAGATGTAGGGATTTTTTATTATTTTTCAAATCTAAAAATCTAGGTATATTTAATAGTTTTATTCGTTTTTATCTCATCTCCATTAAGATTTTTTAATTATAATTATTTTTTATTCATCCTTTTAATTCTACGTTAATAGACTAGAGTTATGTTTATTATTACTTTTTAACACCATATAGCAGAAACATCAAAAAGAACAGGTGATTCTATGTTTCAAATAAAGGCGAGAGATGGACTCGGAAAAATCGGAAAATTGGAGATAAACGGTAAAACAATTGAAACACCGACAATAATGCCTGTTATACATCCTGACCCAGATAAGCAACTCGTCCCCATGGAGACCGTTAAAAAACTTGCAGATGTGGTAATTACAAACTCCTATATAATATACTCTAAACCAGAACTTAGGGAGATAGCGGAGAAAAAAGGTGTCCATAAGTTGATAGGATTTGATAAAGTGGTTGTTACAGACAGTGGTTCCTTCCAACTTAGTGTATATGGTAGTATAGATGTGAAACCTTTAGAAATCGTGGAGTTCCAGGAGAAGATAGGTGTAGATGTAGGAACTATATTGGACATACCCACACCACCTTATGCAGACAGAGAGAGGGCAGAGAAGGAGATGGAGGAAACTATAAGGAGAGGTAGGGAATCTCTTGAGTTAAAGAGGGAGAACAACTACAAAATGCTCCTAAATGGGACTATACAGGGATCTACATATATGGATCTTAGAAGAAGATGTGCTGAAATCATGGGAAGTATGAATTTCGACATATACCCTATAGGTGCAGTTGTACCCCTTTTAGAGAAATATGACTATAAAACTCTTGTAGATGTTATCCTCAACTCAAAGATGGGTCTGCCTACTAACAAACCTGTCCACCTCTTTGGATGTGGACATCCTACTCTATTTGCCATCTCCGTCCTCCTGGGATGTGATCTATTTGACAGTGCAGCCTACGCTCTCTACGCCAAGGACGACAGATACCTAACAGAGAATGGAACCTACTATTTAGAGGATTTAAAGGACCTTAAACAGTTCCCATGCTCCTGTCCAGTTTGTAGTGAGTACTCCCCAAGAGAAGTATACAATATGGATAAGAAGGAGAAGGAGAAGGTACTGGCGGAACATAACCTGTACGTTACCTTTGAGGAGATGAGTAGGGTTAAGGAGGCTATCAGAGAGGGGGCTCTTTGGGAATTGGTGGAGTTGAGGTGTAGAAGTCATCCAAGATTGTTGGAGGCATACAGGCAGGCGTTGAAGTACGTTGAATTTATAGAGAAGTTCGATCCTGTCACTAAGAAGTCTGGGTTTTTCTACAGTGGATACGAGAGTCTATTTAGACCTGAAGTGATAAGACATAAGGAGAGGATTCATAGGATAAGATTTGAGAAGATATATATAACTACAGTGTCGAAGGATGTAGAGAAACCCTACAGTGAGAACCTCAAGATCCTCCCAAGTGACGTGGATATCCTTGTAAAGGATGACGTATTTGGATTGATACCACTAAATATAGATCTTATCTACCCATTACTTCAAAGTGAGGTACCTGAACTCTACGATATTGAAAAGAGTCACAATAAGAAATTTGTGAAGGAGTTCATTGAGAGATATAAGGACAGGATAATGGATATCGTTACTTATAACTACTACATCAGTTACTACAACTCCAAGGAGAATAAAAAGAAGATAAATAGCGATATTATAAAGATAGACAGGATGCTCCAGTATCAATACGGGTTTAAGATATTGGATGAAGAGGTTATAAAAAGAATAATAGTGAGGAGAAGTAAGAGGACAGGATGGATAAGGAATGTGCTTATAGTTAAAGATGGTGAGAAAAAGGTTTTATTCACCTTGAGATCTTACGACAACTTTCTCATACCTACAGCGGAAGGGGCAAAACTACTACATAGTAAAATACCATATCCAAAGTATAGGGTTGTTGTAGATAGATCTGTTGAGAGGTTTGCAAGGGAGGGTAGATCTGTATATGCTAAGTTCGTTGTAGACTGTGATAGGGATCTTAGACCTTACGAAGAGGTACTTGTTGTAAATGAGGACGACGAACTCCTGGGATACGGCACTACTATACTCAACGGTAGGGAATTGATGGAATTTAACTACGGTGTCGCAGTTGATATGAGAGGGGGAATCAGTGATAAAGAGCAATAAACATAACGATAATAAAAAAATATAAAAAATAATAAAAAAATAATATAGAAAAAAGTTTTAAAATAAAAAACTCCTATCATTCCAGATATAAAATTTTATAAAGAAATTGAAGGAAGGAAATCTTCTGAATATCTTCTAGCTATAAATACTGGATTTTTTATAGTTATGAACAAAATAATCCATACTAAACAGTAACTATCTAGGACTTCCAATAAAAATAAAACTTCTAATAAAAATAAAAATAATATAAAAATAATTTTATGGAATTTCTATTATAACAAAATAAAAGAATTTTAAATATAAAATAAAAAATTATAACAGATAATATAAAGTTTAATATACAATCCCTTAGACTACATAATGTACTGAAAAAGTAAACCTACCTTTTAAGAGTTTTTTATGACTTGACTATGTTATTTTTGTAACTTTTTTAAAAGTATGTTGTCACCAACTTCAACATCTATAAACTGAGCTACAGGTAAACACTTGGCCTTAAATATATAATATACAGGTTTGTCAATGGAGTATTCAGTTAAACTCTCAAAGTTACCCATTCCCTTGGCTATAATTATATCTGCCCTCTTAAACTCTTTTAAGAACTCCTCAGAAGATTCCTCCAAATTGACACCTATAACATCACAACCTGTTGTTACTACCTTCACCACTTTATCAAGACCTACGTATCTCGCATCTTCTAAGGTGGCGTCGTTCAATATAGGACCTCCCTTTACAGAAGCCACAACCTCACAGTATTCCTTCAACTCTTCAAGGAGTATCTTATCAAATAGTATCTCACCTGCGTTATCACATATGTAAAGTATCCTATCATATTCCTTTAGATCTTCAAGTAGTTCCCTACTATGATCGATCTTTAAATCTTCTTCTAATGTCTCCTTTAACTTCCTGTCTATATCTACATCTGTGCTGTAGGGTCCAAAGTCTATTACATTCCCTGCTATGGCTAATTTTATCTTATACCTCAGCCTCTCCAAGGGAGGTTTATAGTTATACTTTTTTAAACTCTCCTCTATACTCTTTATATATTCTATAGCCAACTTATTCGCCCTATCTTTTAGATACCTGTAAGGATCCCTATTACCACTTATCTTCTTGAGGTATCTATGCACCTCAGTCCCCATCCAGGCTGGAACAGCGTCAGGACCATAAACCTTCTTTATACATGAGAGAGTAGAACTTATCAATTTAAACTGTACTTCCTCCTCCTTAGATATCTCTTTAACAGCATCTACAACCTGTCTTACAATACATATGGCACACTCTGGTTTAATCTTCAAAGGACCACCCTTTAAATTTTTATACCTCTCTAAAGAGGAAGATAGACAAAGATTTACCTAAATATACTGCTAATATACATCCTACAACATTTAATAGAATATTCAACACCATCTTACCGATAAAACCCTTTTCCAGTAGAAAAAGATTCTCGTAACTGAATGTGGAAAAGGTAGATAGAGCTCCACAGAATCCTGTAACGATAAGAAGTCTATAATGAGGATAGATCTCGTTTAGTGGAGAATACATAAAAAACCCCATTATAAAACTACCTATTAAATTGACACCCAAAATCCCCATGGGCATTTCAAATGCTGGGGGTATAATATTACTTAGTATATACCTAAATACCGCTCCAAGGAATCCTCCAAACCCAATTATAAGTATCTCTTTTAGATTTTGAGACAACTCCAACATGATACTGACACCTAAATACTTAATAAGTCCTTCCCACTGTGATGTATTTTTCTCCCCTGTACTCGGTTATTCCAAGGATGGAAGCTTCTATCTTCTCCTCAAAATCTTCTCTATATACCTTCTCACTGTATGGTATTAACACTATTCCTTTTTTCTCCTTAAGTGTTTCCTTAACTCTACATGCTATTTCTTCTATAGGAATATCTGCATTATAATCAACAATAGTAATATATCTCTCTATCTTCTCTTTAGCCTTTTTTCTCATGTTATCCTTTATTTTCTCTAATAGATCCAGTATTTCGTCCATGATCTTATCTTCCCCTACATGATACTTCTCCCCGGTATCCCTCCTGTAGATGGTGACCACTTTATTCTCTATGTCCTTTGGACCAACCTCTATCCTGACTGGTACTCCCCTAAGTTCCCAGTCGTTGAACTTCCTACCTGGCCTGATATCCCTATCATCTATCTTTACCCTAACTCCTGCCTCCTTCAACAGGCTGTACAATTTCCGAGTTTTATCATATACTATCTCTTTCTTCCCCTTAAATAGCAAAGGTATTATAATTACCTGAATTGGGGCAACGTTAGGAGGTAAAATTAGGCCCTTCTCATCCCCATGAATTGCTATAATGGAAGCTATAGCCCTGTCAGATATACCGTAACATGTCTGATAGACATAATCCTTTCCACCCTCCAAGGTTTCAAACTCTAAATCAAAAGTTCTTGAGAAGTTCTGCCCTAAGTTATGGACAGTACCTATCTGTATCACTCTGCCATCTGGAAATACAGTATCGAAGGCGACTGTATATTCAGCACCTGGAAATTTATCCCACTCTGGTCTTCTAGATACAATAACCGGAATACCTAATTCGTTGAAAAACTCTCTGTATATCTCTATAGCCTCTTTAACCTGGTTTTCAGCCTCTTCCATTGTTGTATGGGCGGTATGTGCTTCCTTAAATGTCATTATCTCTCTCAACCTTATAAGGGGCCTTGTATGTTTTGTCTCGTATCTGAAGGTATTTACAATCTGGAATATCTTTATAGGTAGATCCTTATGCACCTTTATCCAGAGTTTCATCATATAGTATATAGGTGTTTCAGAGGTTGGTCTCAGTGCAAGTTTTATCTCTAGAGGCTTTTTCCCCCCATGGGTTACCCAGAATACCTCATTTTCAAATCCCTTTATATGTTCCCCTTCCTTAGCAAGGAGATCTTCTGGAATAAGTAGAGGAAAGAGAACTTCTTCATGTCCTTTTTCTTCTAACAGTCTCCTTAATATGTCAAAGGTGTATCTTCTAATTTTAAATCCATACGGTAGATAGACTCCACAGCCCTTTATAGGATATCTGACATCGTATATTTCAGCCTTCTCTAGTATCTCACTGTACCACTCTGAGAAGTTTTCCACGTTATCACCTCTGTCATCCTTTTACGGGATTAAGTATATAATTAATTTAGACTATTTATAATTAAATTTATAATTAAATTATAAAGATCTCTGGAAAAGTAGAAAAACATTATTAATCCTGACCATAGGAAAAGAGAATTTGCAAGATATACCCAGGACAAGATATAGAGATGAAAAGTTAAACAATAACAAAAAGATAAATAAAAAATTCAATATTGAACTTTATTAAAGATTAGAACCTTGAAACACAGATCCATTAAAATCTTCTAATTCGTTCCATCTAAATATTTAATGAAGAAGTTAAAGAGATCGTATCTCCTACTCTTCTTCTTAATTAGAACCAACAGTCAAAGGTTCAACACTTATTAACCGAAAACTTTATATATATGTTTGTTATATCTAATGATGAATTTGGGCGCAGGGGTTGTCGAGCCTGGCCAAAGACGCAGGACTTAAGATCCTGTCCCATAGGGGTTCGGGGGTTCAAATCCCCCCCCCTGCACCATTTTTTATTTTCAGTAATTATATCGATTGATTTATATATATTGTTATATATAGTTTTTGTTACTTTTTTATACTATTAACTAGTTATAAAGTTAAATATAACTCCCTAGGTGAAGGCATGACCAGATGGACCGCATACAAAATTAAACCAGTGGAATTTTTAGAGAGTGAAATAGTAGGTAACACTCTAATAATAGAGGGTAAAAGAATACACCGTGTTAGAATATTGGGAGAAGTAAAGAGAGTTTCTGAAACCTCTATACTTACATTTGAATTAGAAGAGGGAATAACTGTTAAGGACTTTGAAAAGAAAGGAAAAAATATTAAAGAGAAAGATCTTGTAGATATAATTGGAAAAGTTGGTTACTTTGAGGGCTCTCCTTATATTTCTTTAGAGCTCTATAAGGTAAGGAACGAGAATAAAGAGAAATGGAGAGAGTTGAGAGACCTTGAGATCGAGATAACAAGAAAGTATATAAAAGACGAAGATGAAAAAACTCCCGGGGATTACAGTAAAGATGACAGAGAAGATCTTATAACTGAGGAAATACAGAAAGATGTGTACAAGGAAGGGATTGATAATAAGGATATAGTTTTGAAGGTAATAAAAGATAGGAAATCTGTAGAATATGAAGAGTTATTGAAGGTAGTTAAAATAGATGAATATGAACTTGATAAAATTCTAGAGGAACTTCTGGAAAAGGGTTATATATATGAACCTAAGGCTGGTCTCTATAAAACAGTTGACTAAATAATAACAGTGTGGTAAGATGAAAAAGATATATATAATAATAGGAATATTTTTTATACTAATTGTACTACTATTATTAATCGTCATTGGAACAGTTATCTTACTTTTAGGTATCGGTGAGAATCCAGCGGGCAATATTGCAAGGATAGACATAGACGGAGTACTAACACTTCAGCCCGAGGGCACCTATCCCTTCAGGGAGGAGATAAGTGTCGAGGATTATATAGAGGCCTTGGATAAGGCAGAAATGGATCCTAACATCAAAGCTATAATTTTAAGGGTAAACAGTCCTGGAGGAGAGGTTATAGCAAGTGAGAAACTTGCAAGAAAGATTAAAGAAGTATCAGAAAAGAAACCTGTAGTAGCCTACGTTGAAACCATAGCTACTTCCGGAGCTTATATGGCAATAGCACCTGCAAACTGTATAGTGGCGGAGAAACATTCTATTGTTGGTAGTATTGGAGTTAGGATGGACGTGATCCAGTACTACGAACTTATGAGAAAACTTGGTATAAATGTAACTGTAATAAAGGCTGGGAAATATAAAGATATCTGTTCTCCCTACAGACCCATGACACCAGAAGAGAAGAAATACCTAGAACATATGATAAATGAGACTTATATAGATTTTGTTAGATGGGTAGCAGAGAACAGAAACATGACAGTTGAAGAAACTCTAAAAGTTGCTAATGGTAAGATATATTCTGGATACGATGCTAAAAAGGCTGGTCTTGTAGACTACGTAGGGACTGAAGAAGATGCAGTAAAGATAGCCCAGAAGTTGGCAAATATATCCCACCCAATGGTTGTAGATTACACACCTCATATATATACCGGATTCTTTAACTTAATGTCAAGTTTGGCATATAGTTTAGGTTATGGGATAGGGAAAGGTTTTGGTGAAATATGGATAGAGACACATACATTCTATCCTCCTAGTGTAACCTACTAGAAATTATCAGAGACTTGGAGTTTTGAAAGGAGTGATAGTCAATAAAATATGATTATAGTGATAAACAAAACTTTTTAAATTAAAAATAACCATCCATTACCTCCAATAAAAATAATTATAGAAAAAATATAATTAAAAATAAAAATAAAAATTCTTAAAACATTTTAAATAAAGAATATAAAAGGCACAAAATAATCTCTTACTCCTGGACTACATGGAGTACTGGAAAGCAGGGCAGAATTCTGTTAATCGTTCTTCTTATAAGTTTTTTACCTCTTTTTATCATTTTTTGTTATTTCTCTTTATGTTTATATTATATTAAAATATTTTATTTTTATTTATTTGTTTATAACTATAAAAAGTGAAGTTTTATTTTATATCTTGTTGTTCTGATCCTCCGCTACTTTTTAGGCCTAACTTACCTAGAGAACGATCTTAATAGCATTTTTCTCTCTCTTTTATGTAAATTAAATCTACCTTCACATATAAAAATTTAGTGAGGTGATATTATTACTACTGTAAAAAAGGATGATAATGAGAATATACAGTTTAGGGTAAAAAAGGGAAATTGGTTTGTTGTTAAAAAGATGGATATCGATGAAAATACTGAAGACATAGATATTGCAAGGATGTTGATATCTATAAATGAGACAGTGGATAGAAAGATAATGGAGTATCTTCCTTTCGATATGAAGAAACTTGAAGAGATCGCTGATGAGATATACAAAAAGAAGGGCAAAATAAAAAATGAAGATATAGTGGAGGTTATCAAGAAGTTAAAATCTCCTAAAATAACCAGGAGATTGAGGAAAATAACAGACTCCAAGGAAGGTGTGGAAATACTTGGGATTATCCTGAATAGAATTGTATTAGAGAGGTTAGGTATCAAGACGAGAATAGATACTAAACTTATAGATAGATATATAGAGAAAGCACGGAATCTAGAAATTAAGGGATAACTATGTTATTCTTCAAGGCAAAACTGTTGGATATAGATCTGGGGAATAATGGAGTGATAGCAAATGAGAGAGATCTAATAGGGACAGAATATTATCCTCAGGAGAGGGTGCTGATAGAGAGTTCTAAGGGGTCATTTATAGGAGTGTTATACACTACTAAAAGGATGGTTAAAGAGGGAGAGTTAGGCATAAGTAGAGGTTCTATAGAAGGTATAGAAGAGGGAGAAGAAGTAAGATTAAGGCATGCTCCCAGACCACAATCTCTAAGATATATAAAAAAGAAGATGGAAGGGCAAATACTGAGACCTCATGAGATACACACCATAGTAGATGAGATAGTCCAGAAGAAACTCTCAAATATAGAGTTAACAAGTTTTATAGTTTCTACCTATATACATGGGATGGAGATGGGAGAAATTGTAGAAATGGCTAAGAGAATGGGAGAAACCGGTGATAAACTTGAGTGGGATAAACATCCGGTGGTAGATGTTCACAGTATTGGAGGGGTTCCTGGAAACAAGTACGCCCTAATTACAGTACCTATTGTAGCCTCTGCAGGTATAGTTATCCCAAAAACATCTTCCAGGGCTATAACTTCTGCAGCTGGGACAGCTGATGTGATGGAGGTACTTACAAGGGTAAATTTAAATGCCCAGGAGATAAAAAGAGTAGTTAAAACTACTAATGGGTGTTTAGTTTGGGGAGGGGGTGTGAATTTAGCCCCTGCAGATGATATAATAATAAACGTGGAAAGGCCACTTTCCATAGATCCCCAGCCTCAACTACTTTCAAGTGTTATAGCCAAGAAAATCGCGGCTGGTATCAACTATACAGTAATTGATATACCTGTAGGGCCTGGAACTAAGATAAAAAATGATAGGGAAGGTTATGCCCTTGCAAGGAAGTTTATAGAACTTGGCGAGAGAGTGGGGATAGCTGTAGAGTGTGCCATTACCTATGGAGGACAACCAATAGGTAGGGCTGTGGGACCTGCCCTCGAGGCTAAGGAGGCACTTATGGCCTTAGAGGACCCTAACTCTGCTCCAAAAAGTTTAATTGAAAAATCTCTTTCTCTCGCTGGGATACTTCTGGAGTTGGGAGGGGTAGCACAGGTAGGGTCTGGAATGGAAATGGCTAAGAAGATCCTCTACTCTGGAAAGGCCCTGGAAAAATTTAAAGAGATAGTGATTGAACAGGGAGGAGGTATTACCAACTCCGAAGATGTGGAGTTAGGGAAATACTTTGAGGTCATCCCCTCTCCAAAGGATGGATACGTAGTATCTATATCCAATAAGGCAATAACAAATATAGCCAAAGAGGCTGGCGCTCCTATGGATAAAAAGGCTGGAGTGTTACTTTACGTAAAAAGAGGTAGTAAGGTAAACAAGGGAGATATACTCTACAGAATATACTCCAGTTCAGAGGAGAGATTAAGATCTGCTGTTAAACTAGCTAGAAGGACGTATCCAGTAAGAGTAGAAGGCATGGTTATTAGAAGGGTTAGTAAATTTTAATAAGGTGATAAATTGTATCTCACAAAGGAAGAGGAGAAAATATACAATGGGGAATATGGAGAAGTTCTTGAGATGGCTATGAATCTTCTAGTATCCCTTGGAGACATATACGGGGCGGAAAGACTTATAGATATATCTTCAGCCCAAGTCTCTGGAGTATCCTATAAAACCATAGGAGAAGAAGGTTTAAACTTCTTAAGAGATATATCCAAAGATGATGTTAAGGTATCTGTACCTACAACCTTGAATCCTGCAGGTATGGATCTATCTAGATACGAGGAACTTAATTTTCCCAGGAACTTTGTAAAGAAGCAGCTGGATATAATAAAGTGTTTCAAAAAGATGGGTGTTGAAATAGGATGCACCTGTACACCTTATCTATCTGGTAACATCCCTATCTACGGCGATCATATAGCCTGGGCAGAATCCTCCGCTGTATCCTATGCAAATTCTGTCATTGGTGCGAGGACAAACAGGGAAGGAGGTCCATCTGCTTTAGCCTCTGCACTAATTGGGAAAACACCTCTCTATGGATATCACCTAGATGAGAACAGGATGCCAAGTTATACTGTTGAAGTAGAGGCGGAATTAGAAGATATATCTGACTATGGGATTTTAGGATCCTTAGTGGGAAGGATTGTAAAGGACGAAGTCCCATATTTTGTATTTAAAAATGGTATCTCTGGAGATAAGTACAGTAAGTTGAAGGCTCTCGGAGCCTCCTTAGCCGCCAGTGGTAGTGTGGCACTCTATCACGTTGAAGGAATAACTCCAGAATGTAGAATGAACAAAATAGATATAGATATCACGGAGAGGATAACTGTAACTAAGGAAGATCTAGAGGAAGAATACCATAGATTAAATACTACAGAAGAGAAACCTGATCTCATATGTATAGGGTGTCCACACTGTAGTTTAGAAGAGATAAAAGAAGTTGTAGATTTTATAGTGAAGAACAACATCAGAAGAACAGGATTTAAATGTGACCTATGGGTATGTACTTCTATACATATCAAGGTCATTGCAGACAGAATGGGCTATACTGAAGTTATTGAAAGGGCTGGAGGTAAGGTGGTATGTGACACCTGTATGGTTGTTGCCCCAATTGAAGAGATGGGTTATAAAAATATTGCCACAAATTCAGGGAAGGCGGCAACATATCTACCTAATTTCTGTGGTAGTAATGTTATATATGGTAGTACCTCGGAGGTATTAAAGAAGGGATTGTGATTATAATTATAAAAAGTTAAAATTCCTGGGACAAATAGGAATTCTAATGAAAATAAAGATAGAATTCTGTTAAACTCTTCTTCTTATTTTAATTTATAACCATACTAATCTCTCAAGAAGTTTCCTAAACATTAGATATAAAATTGAAAAAAGGAGTAAGGGAAGAGTTATCTATTTATACTTTAAAAATTTTATGTTCAAATGAATATGGAGTATTTATTTTTATAATATTCTTTTTCGTTATTTTAATTTTTATTGTTTAATTTGTGTTATAATAGAAAAATAATTTATTCAACACTCACTTATTAAATTACTCCAGTATCCTATATAAGGTATTTCTCTCCTTAGGAATCCTACCTATTTCCTTAATAATGTTTCTTATCTCCTCCACAGATAGGCTGACACCGTATTGAGCACCTGCAGCCCTAGAGATATTTTCTTCCATAAGTGTTCCTCCAAAGTCATTGGCACCACACCTTAGGGCGACCTGAGCCATCTTCACCCCTAACTTTACCCATGACACTTGGATATTCCTTATGAGATCTTTAAACAGTATCCTACTTATTGCGTAGATCTTAAGATCTTCTATACCTGTTGCACCTCTCCTAGCCCTACCATTGAGGTATATAGGAGCGAATCTGTGCATGAATGTTAGAGGTACAAACTCTGTAAATCCTCCAGTCTCTTCCTGTATCTCCTTTAATATAAAGAGGTGTTTAACTATATGCCTGTACTCCTCGATGTGACCGTACATTATAGTGCATGTTGTCCTTATTTCCAACTTATGGGCTGTTTTTATTACCTTTATCCACTCCCTTGTGGAAAGTTTAGAAGGACAGAGTTCAGCTCGGATAGTGTCATCTAGTATCTCAGCAGCTGTCCCAGGCATAGTGTTTAATCCCTTTTCCTTTAATATCATTAATGCCTCCTTTATATCGAGACCTGCATTTTCAGCTGCAAATTTAACTTCCATTGGAGAGAATGCATGGATATGGATACCTCCGTAAGGTTCAGTGACACTATGAACTTTCTCCAGAATCTTTCCTTGGAAGTAGGTATCTACCTTGGGGTGGAGACCTCCCTGGATACATACCTCTGTGCAACCCATCTTTTTTGCCTCTAAGGCTCTCCTGGCGATTTCGTCCACATCTAAAAAGTAGGCCCTTTTATCTCCCATATCCACCCTAAAGGCACAGAATTTACAGTCACCTACACAGATGTTGGTATAGTTGATATTTCTGTTGACTACGTAAGTTACTACATCTCCCACAATAATTTTTCTGAGATTATCTCCTATCTTTAAAATATCAAATAAATTTTCTTCGTCCCTAAAAAGTTCTAAACACTCTCTCCGTGAGATATCTCTTGTATATAGTTTATCTAAATCCATGAAATCACCGAAAAAAAGAGTTAGATGATGAATTAATATAATTAAGTAATAATTAAAAATTAATAACATATTTTATACTATTGGATTTTAGTATATCTAATACCCCATATTAGGTTTTTAGATTGCTCAGAGTATTTAAAGGTTATATTTATATTTTTCTATTTGATTTAAATGGGAATTAAATATATATCATTAATACTAATAGTAACAATAGTAATATAGTGAGTAACAATATTTAGGTGAAAAAATGAAAGTTGGTATAGAGTTTGTACCTAATGAGCCAATAGTAAAGATATGCTATTATGTAAAGTTAGCAGAGGATAATGGATTCCAATACTGTTGGATCACTGATCACTACAACAACAGGAATGTATATATGGCACTAACAGCCATTGCAAGTGTAACAAACAAGATTAAACTGGGACCTGGAGTAACTAACCCCTATATAAGAAATCCTGCCATTACTGCATCTGCAGTAGTTACACTGGATGAGTTATCAGGCGGAAGGGCAGTTTTAGGTATAGGACCAGGTGACAAGGCTACATTTGACGCTTTAGGTATAGAGTGGGCAAAACCAGTATCAACGATTAAGAAGGCTATAGCAGATATAAGAGCTCTTATTAAGGGAGAGAAATTAGAGACAGGTGCCCAGTTGTCTATAAAACCAATATCTGAAATACCAATATATATGGGAGCTCAAGGACCAAAGATGCTTGAAACTGCAGGAATGATAGCAGATGGAGTTCTAATCAACGCATCAAATCCAAAGGACTTTGAAGCGGCAATACCGATGATCAGGAAAGGGGCTGAATCTGCAGGTAGAAACATGGAAGAGATCGACGTTGCAGCATACGCTTGTATGTCAGTGGATAAAAATCCAGAAAAGGCTAAACAGGCAGCAGTCCCAGTAGTAGCATTTATCGCGGCAGGATCTCCTCCAATGGTGCTGGAAAGACATGGCATAGACATGGAGAAAGTGGAGAAGATAAGAAACGCCTTAAAGAAAGGAGACTTTGGTACCGCATTTTCTACAGTGGATGACACTATGTTAGAGGCCTTCTCCCTCTATGGAACTCCTGAAGATGTTGTAGAGAAGATAAAAGGTTTAGCAAAGATGGGTGTTACCCAGGTTGTAGCAGGTTCTCCAATTGGACCTAACAAGGAGAAGAGTATCAAGTTGATAGGTAAGGAGATAATTCCTGCTGTAAAAGAATTGTAATTTTTATTTTTCTATTTTATTAATTTTATTATAAATAAAAATATTATAATAATTTTAACAATAATTTTAAATTATAATAAATCTAAATTTTCACACAGATTAAGACGGTGATAATTATGCCAGTACTCTACGGGAGAGTAACTTCTGGGAAGGGAGAAGGTAGATATTACATGTCTTTAAAACCATATAGGAAGAAATTTAAAAGTTTATTGGGATACTACCCTTACGAAGGAACGTTAAATATTAAATTAAGTGAATATGTACCATTAGACATGTCCAAGTGTTTAGAGATTGAAGGTTTTGAATACAACGGTGAGAGGTACTACGGAGTAAAACTCCTCCCTGCAAAAATATCTAAGGATGAATTTGGTGTATACGGTGCCTTAATCTTCCCTGAGAAATCCCACCATTCCAAGGATATAGTAGAGGTCATATCGCCCCTAAATCTTAGAAACTATTTATCCCTAAGAAACGGAGATGTTGTTAAGATATTGGTAGAGTGATATTAAATGTTTATTAAAATATGTGGTATTAAAACCCAGAAGGAGTTAAAGGTTGTAGAAAAATATGCAGATGCTACAGGAGTGGTGGTGGAGTCAGAGTCTAAAAGGAGAGTAAGTTTAGATAAGGCTAAGGAGTTAATAGAGGCTTCCAGTATTCCAGTATTTACAGTTTCTACATTAGAGGACTTTAAGTCGTGGTCAGAGGTAATAGAAAAAACTGGGACTGAATATATCCAAATCCACTCAGATATGGATACTGATACTGTAGAAAAGTTGAAGGAAGAACACAGTGTATTTATAATGAAAGCTTTCAAAGTGCCTAAGAGGAGCTCTTTTCCTGAGATGGATGCAGAAGATCTTATAAAGAGAATAGTTGAGTATAAAGGCATAGTGGATAGGATCCTCTTAGATACAGGTAAAGGATGTGGTGTTACCCACGATCATAGAGTTAGTAAAATAGTCTGTAGAAAATTTGATGTAGTGCTTGCAGGAGGATTAAACCCTGAGAATGTTAGGGAGATTGTTGATTACGTGCAACCTTCTGGAGTGGATGTATCAAGTGGTGTTGAGAGAGATGGTGAGAAAAGGGAGGAGCTAATAAAATCCTTTGTAGAACGTTTAAAAATGAGATAACGGGATCTTATGAAAATTGCTGTAGTTTTCGACTGCTCTGGTACCTTGGTGGACGTTAAGAGGATCATCAAAGAAATAGAATCCCAAAAGTTTCTATGTAATCACCAGACCGTGGATATCGTAGATAAGAAAAGAGGTAGGGTGTTAATCGTTATAGGAGAAAAGATCGATCTGTTAAATTTAGATCCAAATATGCTAATGAAAAATCTACTTGAGAGGATAAAGTGGAAGATTACTTACTGCCACCCTCCTATTTTTAAGGATAATATTTTAAAAGATAGTAGAACCAAAGTAAAGGAACTACAGGATCCTGCATATATACTTAACAGATTCAAGATCGAGACAGATCCTGGATATGCCCTAATCTGTGACACTATAGAAGGGAAAGTGGAATACACTATCGCCACTGGAGGCTGTCTATTTGATGGAGTACAGGAAACCATAAAAGAATTAAAAGATATGGGTATTGAGATATATATAGCTTCTGGAGATAGCAAGTATGCCATTGAAAAGTTGAGTATGTTGATAGATATTGAGAAAAATCATATCTTTCCAGAGGCTCATCAACACCTTAAGAAAGATTTAGTGTTAAAGTTAAAGAAAGAAGGATATAAGGTAGTGATGGTAGGGGATGGAACTAACGATGTACCTGCAATGCTTGAAAGTGATCTATCAGTCATCAACTTACAGGGAGGTAAAGTTTCAAAAAAAGCCTTAGATATTGCAGATATAAGGATAGAAGATATCAAAGAAGTGGTCGATATTGTGAAGAAATTGAAAGAATGATTATTATAAAAAAAATAATAAAAATAATAGAATAAAAATGAGGAAGAAATTATTAAAATTATTAAATTTTATATCTTTTTTTATAAAACTTCATACATCTTTTCTATCTTTTTTACAACATCTACTGCATCTTCTCCAAATACAATAATTTTATCCCTAAGGTAGATAACATCAGGTGCCCTATCGGACTTCTTACATACAATCTTTACATCCTCTTCAATTCCTCTGTTTTCCATTTTATCAGATAAGGAGAAGAGAGTAAACCCGCACTCTCTCAAAACCTCCAAAATATCTGGAGAGTATCTTATTGTCATTGCACTTCTAACTTTAGGGTTGTAATAGTTGATGGTAATTATCATCTTAGATACAATATTAGGGACTCCAAACTCTACATATTCAACTTTACCTTTCTCTGTAATCCTTAAACTAGCAACATCTTCGATACCTCTTGGAAGGACTAGACACTCTCCAACGTAAGAACCATCTTCTGGAATAAGATGTTGGAGATTCATATCCCTCAGGAGATGGAAGGCATAATATAAACTCTTTAGTACTCCTTCCCTGCTTATATAGACAGGATTGGAGTTATACCCGTACTTAGTCTTAGTTGCATATATCACAGATGTCAGCACCACTCTCTTTCCCTCTTCAATGGCATCTACAATATTATATCCCTTTGCAATAAAGGATGCTACTGCAGAGGCAAATACACAACCTGTACCATGTACTTCTCTGTCTATCTTTCTCCCCCTGAACTTCCTTATTATATTACCTTTATAGAGAAGTTTATCTTCTATCCCAGTGATCAGTATATAGTTATCCTCCTTCTCTAAATCCTTAAAGTATTTAGACCGTCTTATTATGTTGTACTCCTGGAAGTTAGGTAGTATTAAAAGGGATCTTTTGAAAAGTTCAAAATACTTTTTTAGAGTTTTGTCATCTATGAAGGTATAACCTGTTGTGGATCTCAAGACAGGATCACACACTATTTTAAAGTTATACTCTTTCTGATAGTTTAGAAGTATGTCTATGGCATCTCCAGTCAGTACCCCAGTCTTTACAGTGGATACTTGGAAGTCCTCAAAGATAGCCTGGAGTTGGTTCTCTATAACATCCCTTGGGAGATCCACCTTGGAATACACCTTCTTGTTGTTTTGAGGTATTAAGGAAGTTATCACAGTTAAAGGATTACATCCTAGTAACTTAACTGTCTTCACATCTGCAACTATCCCAGCTCCACCTGTAGGATCGTAACCCCCAACCAGCAAGATATTTACCTTTGACATCTTATCCATTCCTCTATAGACAATATTATACATCTTCCATGTTTTTTAAGGTATTCTATCAACTCCTTGGCATACCTTAATTTCTTTATCTTGATATCATCCCCTCTCTCCACCTCTCTCCTCAAGTTAGGCCTTGAGTATTTAGTTATGTACTCTCCAAAGTCCATACCACAGAGCACTATCCTTTTAGCACCACAATACTCTGCAAGGAAGCAACATCTATCGCCGTCTGTAAATCCCCCGTAATTGATAAGCCCTGGAATCTGGAGAGGAACCTGGTAACTTCCTACAATATTTTTCAACTTTGGAAGGTATTTCTTTATCTTATCTATGTTATCTCCATGAGCATGTACTATAACTATGGAACCTCTTCTATTACTCTCCAGTATACTTTCCATGTCTCCATCTAAATCTGAAACTACTATATCTGGAAGGATGTCTTCCTCTAGAAGTGCTTTTGTAGCCCCATCTGCAGAGATAATTACATCTCTCTCTTTTAAGATTTTTAGTATCTTTACATGTCTCTTTATAGAAGGGCCAGCCCCAACTACATAGACTATTTTACCTTCTATAACCTCCCTTAACCTTTTCTCCGGAATATTGTTATTTAACTTATCAATTAGATCCTTCAGTAGCAATCCACTCTTTAAATCTCTCTCCCTGTTAAATTTAAAATCTTCTATAATCTTGGAGTACATAGGTGCCCAATCTCTAAGATCCATAATCTTCACTATTTTATGTGTTTAAGACTTATTATTCTATTTTTTTATTTTTAAATTTTTATATAATTACAATAATGATTATTAAAAATTTAAAACATTGTAAGATTGATATATGGTTATTCAGTTTATAACTATTAGAAATTATGAGGGTGATAAATGTGAAATTTCCAGGAAACGACATGATAACTATAGAGGATGGATTCCTAAAGATAGATGGATACAGTGCAGAGGAACTTGCAGAAAAGTATGGTACCCCTCTATACGTAATGAGTGAAAATCAGATTGTAAGAAACTACAGAGCATACGAAGATGCATTTAAGGAGTATAAAAAGAAAACTGGAAAAGACTTTATCCTATGCTACGCCTACAAGGCAAATTCCAACCTAGCTATTACAAGGTTGTTGTCTAAGTTGGGAAGTGGTGCAGATGTTGTAAGTGGTGGTGAATTGTATATAGCAAGACTCTCCAAGGTACCTCCTGAGAAGATAGTATTCAACGGAAACTGTAAAACAGAGGAAGAAATTGTAATGGGTATAGAGAATAACATAAGGGCCTTCAACGTAGACAGTATAAGTGAGTTGATACTTATAGATAAGATAGCTGGAGAAATGGGATCTGAAGCAAATGTTGCATTTAGGATAAATCCAGATGTAGATCCAAAGACTCATCCTAAGATATCTACAGGTTTAAAGAGGAGTAAATTTGGGCTTGACGTCCAATCTGGTATGGCTATGAAGGCCATAAAAATGGCTCTAGATATGGACAACGTGAATGTTGTAGGGCTACACTGCCATATAGGGTCTCAACTAACAGATTTATCTCCATTTGTGGAGGAAACTAGGAAGGTTATGGATTTTGTTATGGAGTTGGAAAAGGAAGGTATAAAGATAGAGGATATTAATTTAGGAGGTGGTTTAGGGATACCGTACCATAAAGATAAAGATGTACCCGATCCCTATCAGTTGGCAGAGGTTATAATTAATACCGTTATGGAGTATGAAGATAAGGTAGATCTACCTAACCTCCTCCTTGAACCTGGAAGGAGTATAGTGGGAACAGCAGGAGTGCTCCTTGGAAAGGTCTATCACATAAAAGAAACCCCATATGGAAAGTGGATAATGATAGATGCAGGTATGAACGACATGATGAGGCCTGCAATATATGACGCCTACCATGAAATAGTACCCTGTATACTTAGGGAAGAGAAAGAAGTTGTAAATATTGCTGGAGGATTATGTGAAAGTTCAGATGTTTTCGGAAGAGATAGGTATATTCCAAAGGTTGAGGTTGGAGATATAGTGGCTATACTGGATGTTGGAGCATACGGTATAAGTATGGCAAACAACTACAACGGTAGAGGGAGGCCAAGGGTGGTACTAACTAATGATAAGGGGGTCTTTGTTATCAGGGAGAGGGAGACTTACGGTGATCTCATTGCAAAGGATATTGTACCTAGACATTTACTTTAAACCTTTTTAGAAATATCACTAATCTTTTATTGGAAGTTCACCTTCATCTCCAATACTCAGTTATATCTCTATGAAGAATGTTAACAGGGAAAATGATGAAATACTTTAGGTGATAAATTTTAATTATCGAATATTTTTATTAATTTATCTTTTTTCAATCAACTCATTAAAACTCAGGGCTATGGGGGAGATTTTATAGTAATCTACTAGGTAACTTTTACCTTCTACCTTTAATAGGTAGGGGTCTATAAATAGAATTTTTTCCTTTATCTTTACTGCAATATAGGGCTTAGCTCCAAAGGTTTCTGAAAATAGTAAAAGTTTTAAGATATTCTCCTTTGAGATATAAAAACTCTCCCTCGATGTAGATTTACATTCAAAGGCGTAGATATCCCCCTTCTTCCCTGCTATTAGATCTACTCCATGACTACCTGCACTCCTTATCACTGCAAAACCTTCCTTTTCAAGCATTCTTTTAAGTTCCCATTCAAATTTTGCACCTTTTCTGTACTTAGAACCATATCTTCCCAAATTATACACCTAATACTCCTTTTAAACTTTATTAAAAAATTTTAAATTTTTTATAAAATATTATAATTAAAATAAGCAAAATAAATACTAATAATACTTAAAATAAATGAATTAGTTTAGAAATATTGGAGACTACCTGTTAACAAATATAGAGATGTTTTGTCCTTTTTTTATTTTCACGTAAATGTAAAATTAAAATAAATAAATTAAAATAAATTAAAATTAAATATAAACAAAGAGATTTAGGAACCTCCACAAACGTAGAATCCTACACTCTATTACCAGAAACATCCTGAGAGTAATATATATGGGATTTTTACCTTTTGATATTCAACAATCTAATTTTTGTCCAAGAACTGTAATTAACTGTTTTAATTAAAGTTAACTGGTGAGATGGTGATCCTCGGAATAGATATAGGAGGAGCAAACACAAAGATAACTGAGTTAGAGGAAAAATATTACAAAATACACCATATATATTTCCCAATGTGGAAAAAACATAAAAAACTAACTGAGCTCCTAAGAGTGTACAACAGTGGGAATGTTGAAAAAGTTGGTATAGTTATGACAGCTGAACTCGTAGATGCATACAGGAGTAAAAGGGAGGGAGTGGAAGACATACTAAACTCTGTGGAGAGAGCGTTTCCTGATAAAGATATTTATGTTTTTGATGTAGATGGGAATTTTTTAGAAATAGATGTTGCTAAGAAAAAATATATTAAAGTCTCGGCTTCAAATTGGACTGCTACTGCTTACTTTGTAATAAAGGATATTTGCGACAACTGTATACTTGTGGACATGGGCTCCACAACAACAGATATTATACCTATAAAGGATGGAGAGATACTGGCTGAAGAAACAGATCTAAAGAGATTGATGAACAACCAGTTAGTATATGTGGGGGCACTTAGGACTCCTCTTTCATTCCTCACCAATACTGTAGTCTTTAGAGGTTTTAAAACCAATGTATCTTCGGAGTACTTTTCTATAACTGGGGATGTAAATCTTATACTAAACAAGATAAATCCAGAAGATTACACCTGTGATACACCTGATGGTGTTCCAGTAGATAGGAAAAGTTGTATGAGGAGAGTGGCTAGGGTTTTATGTAGTGATTTGGAGGAAGTAAATGAGGAGGAGATTTTAGATATATCACTTCAATTTTACAGAAAACTCTTAAATATGGTCAGAAGCAACTTAGATCGGGTCTTTGAGAGGTATGAGATCAGAGATGTTGTAATTACAGGCCTTGGAGAGGGTATACTAAAGGAAGCCTTGGAAGGTTATAGTATTATATCCGTAGGAGAGAGGTATGGAAAGGAGGTGTCCCTAAGTACACCAAGTTTCGCAGTTGCTAAGTTATTAGAAAACTACTAAGTGAAACTATGGGGTACAGTAGAAGAAGAAAAATAAAAAAGATAAAAAAGATAGCTCTAGAGAGAATAGATATCCTGATGAACCTAGCTGAAGAAGCTTACAGGAAGGGGCGACTGGATAGGATGAGAAGGTATATTGAATTGAGTAGAAGAATTGCCATGAAGGTAAGGGTACATTTTCCAAAGAAGTGGAAGAGAAGATTATGTAAAAAGTGTCTAACTATACTAATTTACGGTGAGAACTGTAAGGTTAGGACAGTTAGTGATAAGAACTGCCCTCATGTTGCTATAAAGTGTTTAAACTGTGGTAACGTTATTAAAATCCCCATGGTGAAAGAAAAAAAGTTAAAAAGAAGACTTAAAAGAATGATTAAAAGTAGTGGTTCTGATACAGGTTCTTCAAAATTATGAGTACCTGTCAATAAACCTGAATAATTATCTACACAAAAAATATTTAATTGGAGTTATTAGATAAAATAAATAAAATCTGAGAATAGGGGTGCAGGGGAAGGTTAATGGATATTTCAGATCCTTTGTTATCTAGGATGCGTCATCATCTCCAAAAAATAAGGAGAGATACTATGGAATCTAAAAACTTAAATGACGGTTTGAAATCTGATGAGAATGTTGATACTGTTGATTACAGTTTAGATGAAGAGGAACTGATAAAAAAATCTGAAACTTTAAAAAAGATAGTAGAAAATTTACAGAATAGAATAAAAAAGGCTATAATAGGTATCCAGTTGGAAGATAAAAGTGAAGAATTTGTAAAGGAGGATCAGAAAAAATCTGAAAGAGAAGAAACAGTTAGCCAGACGGAGTATTTAAAGGAGATTAGTAAAAAACTGGAAGAGTTGCCTAAGGTTATGGAGACTAGCAATCCAAAGATAGAAGAAACACTGAATCAAATATTGGAAAAAATTAATATCCTCATAGATAAAAATACTGAAAATGCCTTAAAATTAGACAAAATAATCGAGAAAATAGATAAGGTTATTTCTAAACTGGAAGACATATCTGAGAAGATGGTAAAATTGTACGAAAGTGGCAGTGTAACTGTGTTGGATATTATAAACCTTATTAGAGAGATACATAGTGGAATCTGTGAAATAAGAGAGATCTTAAGTACATACCGATATGATGAGATAGACAGGGCTATAGAGATAGCAGATAATTTAAACAACAAAATGGATATTTACTTAAAAGAGTTCGAAAAAATTGTTAATGAATCTGTAAGTGTGGCATAAGGTGATCCAATGGTAATCAAAGTTGCTGTAACTGGAGCTCTTGGAAGAATGGGCAGTAGAATAATAAAAACTATACAACAACATCCAGATCTTAAGTTAGTTGCTGCAATTGAAGTCCCTAATCATGAAAAGAGAGGAGAAGATGTTGGTAAGTTGTTAGGTATTGGTGAAATAGGGGTTATACTGGAAACTGCTGATAGATTGGAAGATATCTTAAAGAAAAGTAAGCCAGATGTTCTCGTAGATTTTACAGCTCCCGAGGCCACTGTAAATGCTGTAAAGGTAGCTGCTTCCCAAGGTATAAATTTAGTTATTGGAACCACAGGATTCACTGAAGAACAGAGAAAAGAGATTGAAGATACTATAAAAAAACATAGGGTTGCTGCAGTGATATCCCAAAACTATGCAGTAGGTGTGAATATATTCTTCAAGGTTTTGGAGTTTTTAGCCAGAAAACTTAGAGACTATGACATAGAGATAGTGGAGATGCATCATAGATACAAGAGGGATGCACCAAGTGGTACTGCACTGAGGGCAGCAGAGATAATAAGAGACAATTTGGATAGAGACGTCTCTATCATCTACGGTAGGGCGGGAATCATTGGAGAGAGGAAAAAAGATGAGATATGTATCCATGCTATAAGGGGAGGGGATGTTGTAGGTGAGCATAAAGTTATATTTGCAGGTGATGGTGAGAGGTTGGAGGTTACTCATAGGGCAAGTAGTAGACAGGCCTTTGTAAATGGGGTGATATTGGCAGTTAAGTTTGTTAGTGGAAAGAGAGGAGGTATATATGATACCTTTGATGTACTAGGGCTGAAAGATTAAGGTGGAAGTTTGAGAGAGTTTATACTGAAGGCCAACAAGGCCATAACTTCAGGGAATGTCAATTTAAAGGATCTTCCTGGTAGTTGTGGTAGGTTAGATCTTGTATGTAGGTGCATAAGTAGTGCATTTTTTCTCTCTCATGATATAAGAAGAGATACTGTTTTTTACTCTGTACACTACGGAGAGCCTAATCCTCCAGTAGCCCTGAAATTTGTAGGATCTGAATTGAAAAGACTGAGCCCTGACGAGAGAAGTATAGCTATATTCATAAAGAAGGCACTAAGTAAGGAGCATAACTCCAAATGGAGGGAAAGTACTCCAGGTATATACCACGCCAAGAAGGATTTTAGGGAAATTGTACTTGAGAAAATAGAAAAAGGTAGAAATGTCTATTTCTTACATCTAAGGGGAAAACCTATTAAGGATGTTATAAACTCTAGAACTTATAATGAGATAAAAGATAGGGGGTTTGTCTTTATACTGGGGGATCATATAGGATTAACTGAAGAGGATGAGAGATTCTTAAATGATTTAAAAATAGAGAAGTTATCTTTATCGCCTTTAGAATTACATGCAAACCAGTGTATAGATATAGTCCATAACATACTAGACAAATTAGAATATAGGAGATAGGTCATTTTCCCGGTGATAACATGGAAGAGACTCCTAAAATGGTAGTTTTTAAGTTAGGTTCCAATGAATATGCTTTAAAAGTTGATGAAGTGAGAGAAGTGTTAAAACTTCAAGATATTACTGCTCTACCTAATAGTCCAGATTATGTAATAGGTGTTACTAATATAAGGGGGGAGATCACCCCTATTATCGATCTGAGAAAAAAATTAAACATCTCTGGATACTATGGAGAAGATAGTAAAAGGGACAAAGAAATGTTAGTTATGGTCGTAGAGATTGACGGCGTTCCTGTTGGTATATTGGTTGATGCAGTTAACGATGTTATACAGATACCAAAGGAGAACATAGAAAAGGTAGATGGAATTGGAAGTAATATGGGTGTAGATTATATAGAAGGAATTGGAAAAATAGATAATAGACTTATTATAATACTAAATATTGACAAATTAATTAAACCTCAAGAAGGATTTTAAACTAAAATAGGCCACTTAGGAATTAACAAATGGGGTGATACTTTGGAAAAAATTAGAGTCCTGGTAGTGGACGATTCTGCATTCATGAGAAAGGTAGTCTCAGATATATTGAACTCTGATGAAGAGATAGAAGTGGTAGGTACTGCAAAGGACGGTGTAGAAGCTGTTGAACTTACTCAGAAATTGAAACCTGATGTTATCACTATGGATGTAGAGATGCCGAGGATGAATGGAATAGAGGCTGTTAGAAAAATAATGGAAATTCAGCCAACGCCAGTACTGATGTTATCAGCACTTACTAAAAGAGGATCCAAGGAAACCTTGGAGGCTTTAGAGGCAGGAGCTGTTGATTTTATTCCAAAACCATCTGGTACCATCTCTTTAGATATTAGAGAGATTGGAGATGAACTAATAAAAAAAGTAAAGGCTGTAGCTAAGGCACGAGTAAGGAGAAGGGTATCTATAAAACCCAGTGAAGAAAGTAAAAAGAAAGAAGAGACTCCCAAGAAAGAAAAAAAAGTTACCTCTGGACTTGAATTGGATATTCCTCCCGAGAAACTTTCCAAAATGGCTGTAATGATAGGTTCTTCAACAGGAGGTCCCCCTGTAGTAACTGAGATAGTCTCAAAACTTCCAAAAAACATGCCACCAGTATTTATAGTTCAACACATGCCTGGAGGATTTACAAAGATGTTTGCAGAGAGGCTGAATGCAGAATCTTTACTAACTGTAAAAGAGGCTGAAGATGGGGAGATAGTGAGACCAGGATATGCCTATGTGGCTCCAGGAGGCTATCACATGTTGTTGAAAAAGAGGGGAAACAACGTACATATCGTACTAGACAGTAAGATGCCCAAAGTCCATGGTACAAAACCTTCTGTTGAGGTTACCGCCGAATATGTGGCAAGAATATACGGTGGAAAAACTGTGGCAGTAATGTTAACTGGAATAGGTAGAGATGGGGCAGAGGCATATAAGTTAATAAAGGAGAAAGGGGGGAAAATAATAGCTCAAGATAAGGACTCTTGCGTTGTATTTGGAATGCCAAAGGCCGTTATTGAGTTAGGTATTGCGGATGCTATATTACCTCCCTCAAAGATACCTGAAGCTATTGTTAAGTTTATTAAGAGTATCTACAAGGGATAACTATGGATGAGATGGAACAGTATAAAGAACTGTTCTTGGCAGAAGCGAGGGAACACCTTCAGGCTCTAAATCAGTATTTAGTAGAACTTGAAAACAATCCTGAAAATTTAGAGATAATTAATTTAATATTTAGATCTGCACATACTTTGAAAGGATCGGCGAGAACTGTAGGGTTTGATCATATATCCAATCTCACCCACCATATGGAGGATATCTTGGATTATCTGAGGGAGGGAAAGATACCTGTAACTTCGGAAATTATGGATCTACTTTTTGAGTGTCTCGATGCCCTTGAGACAATGGTCAATGAAATCGAAGAAGGTATTACTGAAACATCTGTAGATGTAGATGGATTAGTTGAGAAAATAAAGATGTTGAAGGAGAAGTATCTCTCAGGTAGTGTAGAGAAGGAAACAGCGCCTGCAGAAGAGGAAAAAAAGGAAGAAGTGATATCTACTACTAAAGAAGAAAAAAAGGAAGAGAAAAAAAACAAAATTAAAGTTATTTTGAAGAACCCTACAACTACTATAAAAGTCAAAAAGACAGTGAAAATTCCAGCAACATCTGAAGAGGAGATAAAAAAACCAAAAAACTTAGAAGATATCCTTGAACAGATGAGTAAATCTGTTGAGGTCCTCAGTATAATTGCAGAAGCCCTTGAGTACAGTGAATTAATAACTGTACTAAAAAAGATAGAGAAGTTAGTAAACAAAGTGATGAATGACAGTATTGTTTTTACTAAGTCGGTAATGGATGCTCTAAAGTATTCTTTAGATGCTATGGAAAAGATAGCCAAGACTGTAGAAGAAGGTAAGGATCTTTCAAATATAGACGTTGACTTATCGGAATTAAGTGATATGTTAGATAAGGCATTATCAACAGAATCTAAGGAAGTAGTTTCTGAAGAAGTTAAAGAGTATGAGGTAACTCTAGACCATACAAAATTTAAAATTGACGAGTATGGAGAGCGTATTAAAGAACTTTTTGAGAAAGGTTATAAATTGTATCACTTAAAGGCCAAAACTGCTGAGGACTGTACTTTAAAATCTGTTAGATTGCTGATGGTATTAAACACAGTACAGAAAATAGGTGAAGTGTTGGATACAATACCTAAGGAAGAAGTACTCAAGGAAGGAGGGGGAGGAGAAGAGTTGGAAATACTCTTCCTCTCAGATAAACCTATAGAAGAAATTCAGAAGGAATTAGATGCAATAAGTGAAATGGAATACATAGTGGTATCTCTCGTTGATGTAGAGTTAGAAGTTGAAGAAGAAGAAATAAAAGAAGAAGAGAAGGAAGAGAAAAAAACTGAAGAAGATCTACAGGATGCCTATAAAGTAGAAGTAGTAATAGACGAAGAGTGTTTATTAAAATCAGTTAGAGCCTACATGGTTATAAAGGAACTTGAAGATTTGGGGGAGATTGTTAAAGTAGAGCCTTCGTTAGAAATGATACAGAAGGGAGAGTTCAAGGATACAAAGGTTATCATATACCTCATAACGGACAAGGAACCTGACGATATAAAAGAGGCTGTACTAAATATTCCTGAAATAAAGGAAGTTTCTGTAGAACTCCCAAAATACATGGAAGAAATAAAAACTGAAAAAAAAGTGGAAACTAAATCTCACAAAAAGGAAGTAGAGAAAAAGAAGACAGAACCTCCTACAAAAAAAGCTTCTAAAGAAGTAACAACAAAAAAATCCTCGACAGTTCAAACTGTAAGGGTAAATATTGAAAAGTTGGACAAACTTATGAACTTGGTGGGAGAGTTAGTAATAAATAGAGCTAATTTTGCCCAAATAGCAGAGAAATACGATATAAAGGAGTTACACAATGCAGTAAATAGACTCAACATGCTAACCACAGAACTCCAAGAGGAAGTTATGGCAATGAGGATGATTCCAGTATCCTTTATATTCAACAGGTTTCCAAGAACGGTGAGGGATCTTGCAAAGGCTCTTAACAAGGAAGTTGAATTGATAATTGAAGGTTCAGATATTGAATTGGATAGAACTGTATTGGATGAACTCGCTGAACCTCTGACTCACATTATTAGAAATGCATTAGATCATGGTATAGAACCTCCTGAAGAAAGGGAGAAATTAGGTAAACCTAGGAAAGGAAAGTTAATATTAAAGGCAGCAAGAGAGAGAAATCATGTACTTATTATTGTAGAAGATGACGGTAGGGGGATAGATCCAGAAGTTATAAAGAGAAAGGCTATAGAAAAAGGTCTTATTACAGAAGAAGAAGCTAAGAGAATGTCTGATCAGGAGGCTATTAATTTGATATTCCTACCAGGGTTCAGTACTGCTGAAAAGGTTTCGGATATATCTGGAAGAGGAGTGGGGATGGATGTTGTAAAGACAAAGATAGAGTCCCTTGGGGGTAGTGTAACTATCTACTCTGAAAAGGGTAAAGGTACAAGAGTAGTACTCCAGTTACCACTGACAATGGCTATCATATTAGTATTACTAGTTAGATTGGAAGATCAGGTATATGCAATACCTCTAACAAGCGTTTTAGACGTTACACATATTAAAAGAGATGAGATAAAAAACATAGAGGGCCAGGATGCTATACTTTACAGAGGAGATATACTACCAGTAATGTGGTTAAAAGATATACTTAACTTCCCATGGAATGATGAAAAATCTGAGGAACTATATATTGTAGTTATAGAGAGAAATAAAGGTAAATTGGGTATTGTTGTAGACGATGTTATAGGACGTGAAGAGATTGTAGTAAAACCTCTCCAAGGTATCTTAAAGAATATTCAGGGCTTTGCGGGGGCAACTATATTAGGAGATGGAAGGGTAGCGTTTATTTTAGATTTAAACAGTGTGTAGGTTGTTTATAATGGTAATAAGGGTAAAAATAGGTGGTTTGGAAGTAGCAAAAAGTCCAGAGGTGCTTGAAACTTTATTGGGCTCCTGTGTAGCCCTGATGCTATACGACAAAGGGAAGAAAATAGGAGGTATGGCACATATAATGCTCCCTTATACCAACGATCCAAATGTGAAAGATCCTGGTAAATACGCAAATACTGCGGTACCTGCATTAATTACTAAAATGATAACTTTAGGGGCAAGACCTAATAAATTAGTGGCTAAGATAGCGGGAGGAGCTGCTATGTTTAAAACTTCCAATACTATAAATGTTGGAAAAAAAAATGTTGAAGCAACAAAGAGAGAGTTAAGTAAGTATAAAATAAGGATAGTCGGTGAAGATGTAGGAGGTGAAGGTAGTAGGACTGTTAAATTTTTTTTAAAGGATGGAAGGGCAGTCGTGATCCATAAAGGAAAGAGTAAGATTATATAATAGTTCTAATAGATATTAAAAATAATATAAATATTATTACCAATTTTAAAAATTTTTAAATTCTAATTCCAAAATTTACAATAAATTCAAAAAAGCTTTTAAATAATACAAAAAAAAAGAGAAATCTGATATTAAAATGTTGGAAAAATTCACTATGGTAGGATTATACCTATGATCATTCTCTGGAATTGAAGTAGATATAAAGATTTAGTATAAATTTAGTATATAAATAAAAGGTGATAAAATGGATTGTAAGAGATTACTAATATTAATTCTAATACTACCTATCTTTTTATTTTTTATAATATTATTGGCAGTATTTTACTTAACGGCTCCTCATATTATCCCTGTCATTCTACAAAATGCTATCTTTATAATCTTGGGAATAGTAATTTCAGTAGGTATATCCTATATTGTTGCATCCAAGCTATTTAAAAGATTAGAAAAATGTAGAAACTTACTTCAAAATATAGTCTTATTATTAGAAATGGACCCCTCTATTATAGATGACCCAAATGTATTTGAAACATTAACTGAAGAGATAGAGAAATTAAAAAAATCTCATAAAAAACTAATAGATTACAAAAAAGAAATTAGACGTACAATTAATGAAATTGTAGAGGCCCTCTCCAAACTTGAACAGGGAGATTTGACAGTTAGAATGGATGAAAATAGGAAGTACAACAGACTCCAGAAAATATTTAATAGGGCTGTATCAAATATGTCACAACTCATCAAAGATCTAAGAAAACATATAGATAGACTAAATGAGGAAATAAATATACTCAGAGAAGAGATAGAGAAGACTAAGGAGATCTCAGATCAGGTAACAGATGCCGCATCCCAGGTAGCCACTGCAGCCACAGATCAATCCGCAAAACTCCAGGATATCACCCAAGAGTTAGAAGAAACTACGAAACTAATTGAAAACACAGCCCAGAGTGCAGAGGAAGGTGTAAAGGCTGCAGAAGAAGTAAGTAACTACTCAGAGGAAGGTGTAAAGAAGGTAGAGAACGCAATAACAACGATGCAAAACATCGCAAATGTAATAGACGAGTTAGGTAAAGCTATCCAGGAACTCGGTGAAGAGAGTAAGAAGATCAACGAGATTACAGTACTTATCAAGGACATAGCAGAGCAGACTGGACTCCTGGCCCTCAACGCCTCTATAGAGGCTGCCAGGGCTGGAGAGGCAGGGAGAGGTTTCGCAGTTGTTGCAAGTGAGATAAAATCCTTAGCAGAAGAGATAGGGAAGTCTGTGGACGACATTAAGAAAACTATCTCCGAGATACAGAGTAAGATCGAGAAAACTGTAGATCTAGGTTTAACTGGTAAGGATGAAGTAGATAAGGGAGTTATTGCAATAGACGAGGTAAATAATGCATTCCTCAAAATCAAGGATGGAGTTTATACAACATTGGAAAAGATAAACGCAATCAAAGAACATGCAGAAGAGTCCAGCAACAACATTCAGAGTGCTCTTAGACACGTCCAAGATATTGCCTCTATATCCGAGGAGTTTGCAGCCACTGCAGAGGAGTTGACTGCCAGTGCTGAGGAACAGAATGGAGTTGTGGAAGAGGTTAGTAAGGTCATTGATGAACTTGCCAAGATATCTGAAGAGGTCTCACATAGTGTAAGTAAATTTAGAGTATAATTTGCTTTAAATAACCTTTCCTCTCACTTTGTTTATATCAAATTTTGCAGTCTCTGCAACTGTCATTACTGCTATTACTCCAGCCTGTACAGGATCAGTCACTACTAAATCTACCACCTTAGGAACACTACCAACCATTTTTAAGGAGATAACGTAAATACCAGTTTTTTCCTTAAGTCTTCTTATCGCTTCAGTTATCTTTCCACCCATAAGAGATCCAGCAAGAACTAACAGTCCTACCCTCGGAAGTTTTTCCACTGAGAGCACAGCATTGGCTATATTCTCTTCCCCAACTATAGGTATAGTATCTATACTTATTCTCTCCCCTCGAATGTTGTGTCTATCTGCTTCTATTATAGCCCCTAGGGCAACCTGGGAAACTTGGGCACCCCCTCCTATTATTATTATTCTCTTTCCAAAGATCTTTTTGAGGGTGGAATGTATCTCCACTTCTATTATCTCATCTAAACTCTTTAAGGTATTTATGAGACTGTCTTCATCTTCTATATTTTCTATCTCCATGTAGATTAATCCGGTATTGTTATTCCTTATAAACTGTTGAGTATAGGTGATATTGCCTCCTAACTTTGAAATAATACCAGTTATTCTATGTAAGATACCTATCTTGTTATATGCTATCAACGTTAATCCTATCTCCATACTTCTACCATTTTTTAATTTTTAAATAACTATAATCGGTAATATAATAAATTATTAAATATTAATAAGTCATTATTAAATTATTGTTAGATAATTATTAGGGTGTAAATGTTATGGTTATACATGTTATAGAAGGAAACTTAATTAAAATATTTGAAGATGAAGATGTAGATAAAATACTAAAGGAATCAAAGAACTTCACTGGCTATATTAAACTTTCGATAAAGAGGGATGGAGGTTTTGAAGAAGGATATATATTTTTGAAGAATGGAACTGTTATCGGTTACTACTACAACTATAATAACACAGAGATTTTTGGAGATAGATCCGTAGAACGCATAGAAGATATGAAAAAGGACAAACCTCTGATAGAAGTATATGAATACACCTTAGAGAAGTTGAATACTATGATGGACATATATAAAGAAATATTCTTAAAAGAAGCAAAAATTCTTAAAAAGGAAAAGGAAAGTACGGAATTTGAAGAAAATCTCCATTATTACAACTTGGATCTATGGATACCCGAAGGTAAGCCTTTGAGGTTAAATTTAGGAAAGAATTATAAGGACTATTTGAAAGGATATACATTAGTGGAGATATTTAAAAAGGATGGAGAGGGATACAAAAAGGGATATATAATATATAAAGATAAAACACCTATACTATCTGCCTATGAGAGCAACAACAAAGTTCTATTTGGTAAAGATGCATGTCACATGATTAAAAAACTTTTAACATGTCAGGATATAGTGGTAGATATCTTCGAGTACGATGAAAATAAGGTAGAGATACTTGTAGAATACTATCCACAGATGGCGTTAGTAAATGTTGAATCTTTGAAAAAAGATGAAGATGTTATTCAAGAAAAGACGGAAAATACAGAAGAAGAAATAAATGAAGAGATTATTTCCGATAAGGAAGAACTTTTAAAGAAATTCAATATTACACCACCAGATGAGGAATTTATTGATAATCTCATTAGAAGTACTTTTGAGCCATCCTATGAAGAATTGGAGAGTATAAAAAAGGACTTAGAAGAAAAAATATATTCCTATTTAAAGAATCAAGGAGATATAAAAAGTTTTAATGTAAATATAGATGTACATTACAATGGGAAATATTATTGTACTTGTGACATAAAAATAAAAATAAATCCAAAATCCATACTTAAACTTATACTCTACCGTGGAAGATTGTTTAAAAATAGGGATGCAGAAAAAATTAAAAAAGACATAGAATGTATAATATCTCAGTATGTTATAGATATAATTCCAAAAGTGAATGTTGAGATAGTGTAAGAACAGGTGCTATTATGGATCTAATATTTTTAATATTTCTGTTTATTATATTTTTTTTGATAGGATTAGTATTTGTAATGTTGGGATGGTATATATACATCACTGAAAAAGAGAAGAAGCGATTATTAGAAAAGGAGAAACTTGAAGATGAAATTGTTAACAGTCTATTGGAGTTAAAGAAATACACCACCGAAAGTATAAATATCAGCGATGAAAAGTTATCAGATAAGTTCGATCTTATAGAAGTTGCTTTGGAAAATGATGTAGGTAGTATAACTATAACCTCTGAAGAAGGTCTTCCCATCATATCTACAATTAGGGATGCTGAAGAGGTATCTGCAAAGTACAGTGCCCTATTCCAACGTACCCATAAATTATTAAAGGATAAACCTAAAAGGGTATCTATTAAATTTGAGGATTACTATATTCATATACTCTCTATCTCCAAGGACGACGTTAATCTCTACGTCATAGTTAGATCTAACTTTGAGTTAGATCCTGTAAATGAGAAAAAGTTAATAAAAGATATTCTCAAAGTTTTAGAAGATTACATACCTAATTAAGGCAGATGATGAAGTTGTCCCCGGCTGATAAGGGATGAGAACCTTTTAAAATCTGATGCCTAATAAAAAAATAAAAAAAAAGAAAATGTTATAATAGGAAATTTATACTCTCTCTCCAAAGGCAAACCTATCCTTAACTGCAGTTATTTTAACTGTAACTGTCTCTCCTTTAGTAGTATTTGGGATAAAGATAACAAACCCTTCTACTCTTGCTATTCCATCTCCTCCCCTTCCCATATCTTCAATTGTTACCTTATATTCCTTCCCCTCAACTACAGGAATTCTTCTATTATTTCTCTGTCTATTAAAGGACATTCTATTCACCATATTTAAATACAATACAATATTATTCAATTCCGTTCTCTCCTTAAGGTTTTATAAGTAAGACCTTAAGGAGTTCTCCCATTCCATCTGTATTTTATTAACCAGATGTCATCAGGAGCTTTCAGGGGGAACGGAACTCCCCACATTTAAATGAATCGTTTTAGATTTCTAAAGTGTTTTTATCAACTGTAATTTTCATCCTATAAAAACCTATCTATCGTTTAGAATTTAAAACGATTATTCCCTAACAGGTCCCACATCTTCAAACCCCTGTCTTAATCCCTTACCAGCGTTTTTCTCCAAGAACTTCCTGTTGAAAAGTAGATAATATACATTCTCAGCATGCTCCTCTGCCCTCCTCTTTGCAAGCCATTCCAACTCTCTCTCATCCTTAGCTTCATCCTCATGGACAAATACCTCTATGATATGTTTGTTGGTCATAAGTTGAGCCATCATAATTCCTTGGGAAGCCTCATGGGCACATATTTTATCCTTTTTCTCCTTTCCAGGCATCCCAAGGGCCATTACAATCTCACATTTCTCCTCCTCAATAAGTTTTTTACAGGCCACAGGCAAATCTTTTATACCAGGTACTGTGTATCTAACTATCTTTATCTTGGGTGTTAACTCCTTAAGTTTTTTTATCGCAGCAGATGCCATATCTACCCTTGCAAAGGTAGTATCGGCAATACCTACCCTTACAGTCATAATATCACCTGTTATCTCTTCCTCTCTAAGTAGTAGTTTATAATATCCTCCCCACTGAGAAATACCAAGTTATGTTTCTCTGCATATCTCCTGGCTTCACTCTTATCCATGGCGTAGCCGTCTTCTCCCATCATCTCACATATTGTGGTGATTGGTGTCATATTTGCCAACTCTGCAAGAGCCACCGTCATTTCTGTATGACCTCTCCTGTTTCTAACAAGACCTTCTGCAGCCCTTAGGAGAATAACATGTCCTGGAGATCTGAACTCTCTACCAAAGTCGTTAAACCTTTTCTCCTTACAAAGATCTGCAAATTTTCTTATGGTAAATGCTCTATCTCTATCTGTGATACCAGTAAATGTCTTTCTATGGTTTATAGTGATGGAGAAGGAAGACTTCTCGTCGTAGGGGATATCAGAGGGGTAAAGTTCCTTCAGTAATGGGTATCTCTTTGAAGCCTCAAGAAGTATATCTACCATAAAGGGAATGCCTATGGAGGTGCAGATCTTGGGATGTACTGCAGTACATATAAGTCCCCCACCGTCTTTTCTCATAGTTTTTATATGCTCAAATGTTATCTTTTCCGAAGCCACTACCATGTCAGTTTCTCCTTCTCTATCGTCGCTGTCGTAGACAAGTACTATCTTCCCACTTCTTAAACTGTAGATTGCCTTTTTTATTAACTCCATTTACTCACCAGGTTTTTGTTATTTTTTTTAGATATTATAATAACATCGTTAAAATTACAATAATATATTATTGTAAATAATATAATTAATAAATAATATAATGTAAAAATAAATTAGTATCTACAACTATAGACCAAATTCCAATATTTTCTCTCCTTCTATTCTTTTTTAGAGGCTTTAATAAGTATAGGCTATTATATATTTTAAATCCTAGTTTCATCAGATACTATTAATAATAAAATTAAAAAATCTTGAGGAGATGAGAAAGTAAACTGAATCTTTTATAATCCATTTCGCAATTTTATGTTATCGAATGATTTAAGTAGTAAGAGAGTTGGCTGTTAGGTTTTAATTCATTGACAATAAGACTAAAGTTATAATTGCTATAATATTAAGATAACTATAAATTAGGATATTAAAACTGGGATATTTATGGAAGTTAAAAATAACTTTCAAGGTATTTTTACTGTTAACAATGTTGGAAAAGGGATCAACTACAGAGGTAGCAACAGAAGTGAAGAGAAATATCTTGTTATTATAGTGGATATAGACGATGATGTAGGTAGGAAGGCCAATATTAAAACACCAGTACTCGGGAGGTCTGACTGTATAAACGCTGCTATTAGACTGGGACTGGCAGATCCTGGTGACACTGATGTAAATTCAATACTTGGAGGTGTAAAACTATATGATGATCTAAAAAAGGAAGAGAAGGATGTAGAGTTAGCACTGATATCAGGTTATAAAAATGTTGAATCTAAGGAGTGTGCCAAAAGAATAAAGGAACAGTTGGATTTTCTCCTCTATCTCTATGAACCTACATTTGTATATTTTGTATCTGATGGTAAAGAAGATGAATTGGTATTGAAATATTTAGAAAACAAGGATGTATTTGTATGGAAAAAAAGAATAGTTGTAAAACAGAGTGAATCTTTAGAATCTACTTACTACTTAGTTCAAGAGTTCCTTGAAAAGACAATGTCACAGTATTTACCTTTTATATTTACATCCATAGGATTTGCTATGGTTATCTATGCTATATTTGCAGATCTTGGGTGGAGGATCATTGTTGGTATAGTAGGGTTATATATTCTCTCAGAAGGCTCGGGTTTAACTAAAGATCTAAAGAAAGCCTTCAAAGAGGGGAAAAAAAGTTTTGAATTTAGAAGACTTACACCTATGGGGAATGTTATAGCCATAGTTATAACAACGATAGGTGCCCTTTACTCTTACAGTATGGCCCATACCAAGGATCTTGTCAATTTTGTGGGAATATTTCTCCACTATTTTACAGATATGTTTGTACTCAGTATGTTTATAATTTTAGTAGCACATTCTATAGACGATATCATTTATTCCAGTAAGGATGTTTTAGATATATTAAAGAGATTTCTCTTTGGAATCGTGATTTTGTTTATACTTAGAGAGATTCTACTTAAGTTTTCAGACCTTCTATGTGGAAAGACTCAGTTCATAGAACTTATAGTATCTGTTATATTATATACCTTAATAACTGGTATTCTATTTGTAGTACTCTTTTATAACAGGAGTAGGAAGAGATATAGATAATAATTGAGATATTGGGATAGACATGCTAAAGATTTTGGGATATAGGGACGAAAATATAATCAAAATAAATTTGGAAGATCTAGAAAATCACAGAGACTATATACTAATATGGATGGATTGCTATGCCCCCTCAGATGAAGAACTTTTAAAACTTTCTAAGAAAATAGGTATCGGTGTAGATGAACTGAGAGTAGGTTTAGATGAACAGGAAGTTCCAAGGGTTGAAGAGGAGGAAGATTACTACTTAATCATCTACAAGGCACCTCTCTTTGAAGAAGATGTTACCACCACATCCTTTGGAATATTTATAAAAGACAATATAGTATTAACCATCCATAGTGACAAGATAAAATCCATAGGAAAGATATACAGTTTACTGAAATCTAAAAAACCAAAGACACTCCTAGGTAAGGGTATAGGTTTTTTTCTCTATGTACTTTTAAATCAGATCACTTTAAACTACTCGAGAATCTTGTTGAACTTAGAAGACAAGTTAGATAGATTGGAGTACGCCCTAATCCACGGAGGTAAGAATGTGACAGAGGAGATTTTACAACTGAGAAAAACTTTGGTATACTTCCACAAGGCTTTGGTATCTAACAAAGACGTCTTATCTATATTAAAGAGAAAGTACCTTCCAATTACTACCCAGGAAGATAGGGAACATTTGGAGGATCTTTACTACGATACACTTCAGTTGTTAGATATGGAGACTACATATAGAGAATTGCTGGTCTCGATGATGGATATGAGTCTCTCCATAGAGAATATAAGGATGAATCAGATAATGAAGATACTAACTATGGTTACCACTGTATTTGCAGTCCCTGTCTGGATAACTGGAGTATTTGGTATGAATTTCAAGTATATGCCTCTGATAGATAGTCCCTACGGGTTTTGGATGGTTATGGGAGTATGCTTAATCACGGTAATTATACTTATGTATGTATTCGTAAAGGAAGGGTGGTTATAGGATGAAGGAAATTGTTATCTGGCCAGTTTATATAGATAGAGAGAAAAGTCGGAAGGAAGGAAGACGGATACCTCAGAGTTTAGGTGTTAAAAATCCAAAGTTGGAGAACATATATAAGACGTTAAAGAAGATGGGTTATTCTGCTGAGATCGTTAGAAACAAGTGCTATCCAAGAATACACTGGGAACTTTGTGGGTATATCAAGGTTAAAGTGGAGAATAGTACTTCAAAGTCAGAGTTACTTAAGGAGATATGTAAAAACTATTTAAGATAAGACATAGGATTCTAGACAGAGAAATATTTATAAAACCGAAAACCTTATATATATGTTTGTAATATTAACAGATTGGATTGGGCTCGTGGTCTAGCTGGCTATGATGCCGCCCTGACACGGCGGTGGTCGGGAGTTCGAATCTCCCCGAGCCCACTATTTTTTGGAAATATTTATTTATATATTTGAATATATTATTAATTTAGGTACAACTTTTTAACTTAACAACAGTTTTTCTCAAATCTCCAGTCTCAAGCAATAACCTTTCAACATCCTCTTTTTTAAATCCTTTTTTCTCCAAAAATTCTACTGTCTCCTTAAAAAATTTGGATTTTCTTAATATCTCTTGAGCCAGTTTTTCTTTCAATTTCATATACTCCTCCTTACTCATCCCAATCCTCATGAGAGCGTTATCTCTGAAGGGACATGGTTTGCTTATCTTGCAACACCATACTAAACTACCAAAACATGTACCTTTTCCTTCCCCCAATTTTGTTTTCTTTCCAAACTCTTCCTTTATCTTTACAAACTCTTCAGGAGTCATCTTCAATATTCTTAGAGCATCGTAGATAGGACAGTTCTTTACAGGAGGACAGCAGAAAGCCAACCCTCTAAGATCTCCCCCTCTACATATGTGAGATGGTGCATCTTTCCACATTATTATCACCTTCTTCATTTTATTTTCCATTTCTCGTTTAGAGGAAGATGTTATTAAATTTGTATTTTTCTCAGTAATTAGTATGAAGTATTGAGATGATTGTCAATAGATAAAATTTTAAAGATAAAAAAACACTGTTATTTATTTGTTTTTAATTTATCAATACCTTTTCCCATATAATAATTAACATAAAAATAATTCCAATAATTAATTTTTTACCTTAATTATAATTATTATTTTTTACCTTTTTGATGGACCAGGGTTTATTAATATTTTATTTTTATATGTTTATCTACAAATGACATTAGGTGAAGGGAATGAAGATAATACACTTTAAAAGTATTTCACTACTCATAGAAGAAGAGAAAATAACGTATACAGGGAAGGAGTTGGAACCTCTATGGGCCTTTGAGAGATACAGTATCCAGAGAGACAGTATTGTTGCATTTAGAGGAAAGATAGAAGTACCTCTAGAGAATATGAAGGATCTAAAGGATGTCAAGGAAGAAGGTTTTAGAAGTAAGGCACTAATAACTTCCTCAGATGCTATAAACTTTATCGTTGAACACTTTGACAATCCAGACCTAAAAATAACATACTTGAGACAGAGACTTTTAGTACTTATAACTAAAGAAGTGCTGGAGGAAATTTCTGGAAAGAGAATAGTAAGAAGAGGTGACGATCTATACTATAAAGGAGGTAAGTTATCGGTATCTATAGCCTCCAGGGGCATATCTTCGGGAAAAATACATATAGGTATAAATATATCTAAGAAAGGTACACCCCCTTATATTAAAACATCCTCCTTAGAGGATTTAGGAGTAAATGTTGAGGAAGACAGTGTATTGGATATTATGGAGAGTGTAGGAAGGAGATATGGAGAAGAGATGGACAAGATAGAAGAAGATATAAGGAAAACTAAATGTTTATTTTAAATCCTTCGTTGTTACCTTTGGTAATCACTACTTCTCCGTCTATACCCCGTCTATCAAAAAACTCCTTAGAGGTTTCAACTACTTTCTTAATATCTTCTCTACCATTACATATAGAGTACAGTGTAGGCCCAAAACTGGACAATCCACTGTAACTTACCTTCTGAAGTTCCTTTAGAAGATCCTTAACTGTATCTCTTTGAAGTCCCACCTCCACCCTTTTGAATCCTAAATATTGAAGTTTGTTAATACTTTCACCAAAAGAGACAATATCCTCTTCAACTACAGCGGGCAGCATTTTCATAAGGATAATATGGCATATTTTCTGAGTTTCTTCCAAGGGCACAGGACAGTACCTTTTAAAGATATCTATCTCCCTCTCCCCATGGATGTTTTCCCCTTTAGGTATTGTAAGTACAACACTCCAGTTGAAGTCATGCCTAAATATTAAGGGAGGTGTTCTAACATTTTTTGAGGCTGAGGACGGAGAGAATCTTTCTTTATCCTTTCCCTTCCCAAAGGTATGTCCTCCATCTACTATGAAACCACCCCTTTCAAAGGCATATACTCCTATCCCCGAGGTTCCACCTCTACCTGTAATACTGGCTAAGGTTTTAACATCCAAGTCCTTTTTGTATATTTTTGATATCAACATACCAGTGGAAAGTGCCATCTGAGTACCACTTCCCAGCCCACTGTGTAGAGGGATGATACTCTTCACCTTTATATAAATCCCATCTTCTCCAATGTAGTTTAAAACCTTCTTAGATACCCACAACAACCTATCTTTTATACTCCTTAAGATATCTTCCTGTATTCCTTTGGATTTTACCTCTATCTCAATTTCTGAACTCTCTTTACCCTCAATATAGAAATTAGGGAAGTCTAATGCAATCCCCACTCCCCCATCTATTCTACCTATACTTCCATTGAGATCTATTAATCCAATATGTATTCTTGAGGGAGATTTAATAGTTAATCCCATAATACTACACCTTATGGATCTTTGGAATCTACATCTAATCTTTTGAAATACATAGAATACACTCTAGGACATAAAAAAGATGAGAAAAGAAGATACTTTAAAGAGCGAGAAGATAAAGATAAGCAGATGATATTTCTTCGTATACTATATATTAATTCATAGGACCAGACCTAATCCCGTAGAGGGTTCTTAGGTTTAGTTTAACATAATTTCTTCCCTACATTCTTAAGGGTAAGATATTTACCGTAGAATATAGACCTCTTTAAGGTTAAATCAACTTCCTTGAGGAGTTCTCTACTTATCTTATCTAAGTATATCTTAAACTCCCCATCGTATATTAACTCGTCCCCTTTACCCGGAGTTTTTAAACTTATGTTGAATTTAGGACCTCCTCATCCAAAACCTTCAAATGAAATCACCAATGTGTTGATTCCAGTTTTTTCAACCTTTTCTTTTATGTATTTTAAGGCATCTTCAGATATCTTAACAGATACCATTTACACCACCTATACTAAAGTTGTAAATCATTTAGACCTATTATATAGTTTATGATTATTGTAGTATTAAGGTTATTGTTATATAATATAATAGGAGTTAAAATTTTTAATATAGTTATGAACAAAATTATATGTACCAAAAAATAAAAAATAATAACCTTAATTCCTATCAAAAAACGATAAATTGAATATTATAAAAATAATAAGAAAAAAATAACCTTATTGAATATAATAACAACCTCAGGATCTTGAATAAAAAATAATAGATAATAAGGATGGTAAATCCTGGACTATAGATAAATTTTTCCTTTTCCTACGACTGTACTTCTACTTCAGTTCATCTACAGTAACTAGAGGTATTAACTTAACTCCTATCTTTTCTAAATTCTCTTTAGCTCCTTCTTCCCTATCCACCACTACAAAAACCTTATCGACATTTCCCCCTATAGATCTAATCTCTTCTACAGCCTTCATTACACTTCTCCCTGTAGTTGTAACGTCTTCGACGAGAATCACTTTATCTCCTTTTTTTAGCTCTCCCTCTATCTTACTTTTAGTACCGTATTCTTTAGATTTTTTACGTATAATTATCAGATCTTTATCTGTTTCAAGAGATACTGCAGTAGCTATTGGTACAGAGCCTAACTCAATTCCTCCAATTTTCAAATTTTCGTCTAATTCTTCATTTAGATACCATCTTATTATTTTTGCTATAGTTTTTAGTATTCCTGGATTTGTGATAGCCCTTTTGATATCTACGTAGTAGTTACTCTTCCTTCCAGATGAAAGAATGAAATCTCCAAATTTGACACAGTTTGTATTCTTTAAAGAGTATATTAATTCTTCTCTTAAATTTGTTATATCTATTTCTATATTCCTCTTCAATATCTCACCTATTTTAATTATATTTTAATTAATTATTATTAATTATTATAACGAAAATTAATAAAAATAAATTCTCTATTATCCTATAAACAAATAACAAATAAGCTGGTGATAACTTTGAGATACATTGCAATAATTAGAATTACCTTAATAGCTCTTTTAATATCTCTAATCCCTCTAAGTTACTCCCTACCTATACTGGATACTCCAACCTTGATAATATCGAACAAGAACACTCCAGATATAGATTACGCAAATATGATTATGGATAAATATTACCTTAAGAGAAAGATTCAGATCTTAAACGATAGTGCAGCAAATATCTTTGAAAGAAAAATAAGATATATTCTTGCCCATGATAAAAACTTTTCAATAATAGGGAACAACTCCAAATTATATGTAGAATACGATATAGAAAATAATACAGTTAAATATAAAAAGATCATCTACTCAGTTAAAATAGCTAAAGATGAAGTAGATCTCTTCGATATTAAATACAGGATATTAAATAGAAGTAGTAACAAAGTAATCCTATACACTCTATCGAAAAAGATAACTACCAACTCTTCCTTTGACTACGGTGATTATAAAGTTGTCCTAAAGTTAGTATCTTTAGATAACAGAATACTGGTTGTAAATATCTACAAAGATAACAGATTGATAGAGAAAGATAAGGAATTATATAAAGATAAGATTTTCTACTTAAATAGAAGTATAGCTTTACTCTACGAGGGGACAGATAGAGGAAAGTATGTTATAACAGTATACAATATTATTATCTTAGAAGATGGTAAAGATTTTGTACTCAATAGGAATTTTAGAGTATCTCTATCGAAGGATAAGATAAGTTTGATATACAAAGATCTTAGGAATATTGGAAATTCTTTTCATATATTCAACTACCATATTGAGGTTATAAATAACTCACCTTTCAAATACTTTAGAGTAACTTACATCAACAACTATACAATAGAGTTAGAAGACAATGATACTGTAGATCTTGGAGAAGGGACATTTTTAATAAAAAATGGCACGAGGATATTTATCTTCAAGGATGGGGAAATATTCGATAGGGAGTTGAAGGAGTACTATACTCCAAGTATTCTCTTGGATAGTGAAAATGTATTAAAGACAGACTGTAATATTATTTTGGTAGGAGGGCCTGAAGTAAACAGATTAACTAAGAATATCTCAAAATACTTAAAGGTGCCTATAACGAACACATATCCGGGGAAAAATACAGGAGTTATACAAACTATAAAGAATCCATACAATCCAAAGTACTCTATAATGGTAGTTGCAGGTTCAGATAGATGGGGCACTAAGGCCTGTGTATTGGCACTACTAGATAACGTATATAGTGGAGGTAATATCACGTATGTTAAATGGATGAATGGTACCTATAGGGTTCTAAATTAAAGATTTTTACCTTTCCTCTTAAAACTCTTTTAGAGTAGTTCACGGATCCTCTCGGCAGTTATTAACTGTATCTCCTCATAGAAGAATCTTATAGATGCAGTTTTTTCACCTTTAAATCCGTATCTCTTTAACATGTCAAAGGTTCTTTTCTCCCCAGTTAGGGAGGACTGTACTATCTGAATTACTCCATCCTCATTTAAATATTTCCCAACCTCTGAGATAAATTTATCTAACACCTTCCTTCCATCTACCCCTCCGTCAAAGGCGTAGTTTATACAATCTTCTAATCTCTCCTCCTGAGAAGTTGGGAGGTAAGGTGCATTAAAGAGAACAACGTCAAATTTATCTATACTAATCTCTTCCATTATTCTATCTATACCCTTAAATAAATCCCCGTGGAAGAAGAAAATCTCCTTACCTACCTCTAAACCGTTTAACTTTGCATTTTCTCTACTTAACTCTACTGCATAAGGATTTATATCTATTCCTACTGCAACATCACATCCTTTTTTTACTGCATTTATAGCCTGTATGCCAGTACCTGTCCCCATATCTAAGACTTTCTTACCTCTAACATCCACCAGGTTATCCATGAGGAGGATGCTATCTTCTGCAGGTTCATATACTAAGGGATGGATCTTTAAAACAATATCTCCAGTCTTTATCGTTCTTCCCATTTATATCCCTACTTAAGGTTCCATATGGCATCTCCAACGTAATGAAGGGTTTTTATAGCCCTGCCTCTATTGGAGTTTTTCATTGTAACTCCATCCATCAATGCCCTACCAATTATAAGGGGCTTTTTGTGGGTTTCATCTACTGCAAAGACTACATCTCCCTCCTTAATATTCTCATCTGCATCTACTATGCCTGGAGCCATAACATCTGCTCCTCTGGCTAAGAACCTCACAGCACCCATATCTACCACAACCTTTCCTCTCTCTATGTTGTACTTCATTATACAGTGAAGTGTGGGATACAACCTATCTTCTACCTTGAAAAGAGTAGGTTCTCCATCTATGAGTATTACCTGATAGTTATCTACCACTAAAACTTCACCTTTAACCTTCTTAGGAATCTCCACACCAAAGGTATCTCTCAACTCTTCCAATACCTTTTTTAACTCCTTCTTTTTTAAATGATGCCTCTTTTTTATCTCCAACATCTCACCGTTAAATCAGCTCTTTGAGTTTTTTCATTACCTCCCTATTCACTTCCTCGTAAATACTTCTTCCATAGGTATCCATTGCAACTACCAAAGGACCGAAGTTTTCAACCTCGAGTTCCCATACAGCTTCTGGCATACCTAACTCAGGTAGATATACTCCCTTTACATCCACCACTGCATCTGCAAGTAGTGCTGCACATCCTCCAGGGGCGGCGAGATAGACAACTCCATACTCTTTAAAGATATTTAGTAAATCTCCCTTCATACCACCTTTCCCAACTATAGCAGAGATACCAGTGATCTTTATAAAATCTGCCTCTACCTCGTTCATCCTTGCAGAAGTTGTAGGTCCTATAGATATACATCTCCATTTATCTCCTACTTTTTTCATAATTGGCCCAGCATGATATATTACTCCCTCCTTTAACTTATTTACAATCTTTCTAATGTCCTTTTCATCTATTCTCTTTATAATGTTTATATGGGCCTCATCTCTCCCTGTATAGATCCTTCCATTGAGATAAACTATATCTCCAACCTTCAATTTGTACACTGTATTTTTTGATATAGGGGTTTTTAACTCCACATTTTCACCATAGATTTATATATTTTATTATTAATACAATAATTAATGCAATATATTGTTATATAACGGCCTATATTATTATATAACGGTTATTAAAAATTATTAGGTGAGAAAATGAGAAAGGACTTCCCAGAAGAAGGAGAGTTAGTTATCGGTACAGTTGTAGATGTAAAACCTTATGGAGCATTTGTAGAGTTGTTGGATTATCCAAATAGAGAAGGGCTGATCCATATATCTGAGGTATCTTCTGGATGGGTAAAGAACATAAGAGATCATGTTAAAAAGGGACAGAGGGTAGTGGCAAAAGTAATGAGGGTAGATAAGAAGAAGGGACATATAGACCTATCTTTAAAGAGAGTTACAGAACAGCAGAAAAAGGCTAAAATACAGGAGTGGAAAAGGTTTCAAAGGGCGGAAAAGTTACTACAATTTGCAGGGGAGAAGCTTGGAAAGTCCCTTGAGGAAGCCTGGGAGGAAGTAGGGTATAAGTTAGAGGAGGAGTTTGGAGAACTCTATCACGCCTTAGAGTGTATTGCCATAGAAGGCAAAGAGATCTTAGAGGAGTTGGATATTCCAAAGGAATGGAAAGATATACTTTACGAGGTGGCTATTGAAAACATAGAGTTGCCTACTGTAAAGGTAGATGGTATATTAACACTTACTACAACGGAACCTAACGGTATCAAAGTTATAAAGAATGTCCTGAAGAAGGCCCTGAAGGCCAACCCCTACGAAGACGTCGTTGTAGATATAAGATACGTTGGAGCTCCAAAGTACAGGATAGAAGTTGAGGCCCCAGATTACAAGAGTGGAGAAGAGGTACTGAGGAAAGTTGCAGATACTGCTATAAACTCCATCAAGAAGTATAAGGGAGGGGAAGGTAGTTTCGTAAGGGAGTACCATTAAAATAAAAGTTATGATGAAAACATGAGGATAAAAAAGTGTCCAAGATGTAAGAGATATGCATTGAAGGATATCTGCAATATCTGTGGAGAAAAGACTGTAACTGTCAAACCACCGAGATTCTCCTTAGAGGACAGATATGGTGAGTACAGGAGAATGTTGAAAAGATCTTTAAAAAACAAAAGATAATAAAAAATAAAGTAGAAGCCTTGTTTTAAATCAAAGGAAGACAGTCTCAAGATTTAAATAGGATTAGGATGGAAGGTTTCCCTTTATTATTATTACCTTTTCTCCCGATATTTCTAACGTAGAATAATTATTCCTCTAGTGAAATTATGGACAGTAGTGTTTTGATTAGAAGATGTAATGAATTTTTGGAAGAGTTGTCAAAATTTAGAGAGGAGATGTCATCAAAATTTTCAGAGAATTTAGATAGTGATTTCTATAGTAATCTGATAGATATCTTAAGTAGAAATTTAAAGATTTTAGAGGATTTAAAGGAGAAGATGGAATTACAAGGTTTTGACACTCCCTTTATAGGCGTAGGGAAGTTAAAAGGGTGTGATGAGGAAGATCTCTACGAGATAAAGTCTTACGTCTCTTATCTTAGGAGGATGGTAGATGAGAAGAAAGGAGTGTTAGAGAGGGTAAGATACGCCATAGTATCTCATAGAATAGCCTTGGGACATCTAAAGGAGAAGGAAGGAAATAGGAGAATAGTACATTTTCTACCTTACGACGGCTCCAATAAAAATATACTTTTTAATATGCCAACACTCTTTGTCAGAACGTACAAAAGACTTTTAAATATATTGGAATCTGAAGGCAAGGGAATACTAAGTTCTGTCACTATAACCTTTATAGTGGTGGAGGATGGGAAGAGGAAGTTGAAGAGGATAAAGATAGAAGATGAAAATTACGAGGAATATCTTAAGAGAAACTATGGAGATGTACTTATAACTTCTATAAAGAAAAATTATACTAAGAATAAACTGATATCTGACAGTTATGTAAGAAAGACTCTGGCACTATCTTATTTACTGGCATACTGGAATGAGATAGAGAGAAAGATAAAGAAAGAATATGAAGAAAAACTCTCTGAACATCAAAAGGAATTGATAGAGAAATACAGGAATACAGTGTTGGACCTGAGGGAAGATGTAGAGGGGGGAGTGATAGATATTAGAGCTTTGGAGGAGTTGAAGATAAAGAGGATTAGGATGAGGGAAGAATTGGAAAGGTTAGGGATCTACAAGGAGGGAAAACTAGTAGAAGAGTTGGAGAGTGCTCTCAGGGTAGAGAAGGAGATCTCGGAAAAATTTTCATACAGTATAGCTGTAGAATATCTCTCTCAAGATATTTTCAAGTATTATCTCTACAAGACCCCAGATGAGAGAAGTAAATCCAGTATGTTCCCATCCATTCTTCCTACACCTTCCCCTTTAAATCTAAGGTGGATGGAAATTGAGGGAATAGATCCTGTAAATGTTTTAGATGTTAAATTCCTACTTGAGAAGGAACTTCCAAAGTACAGTATTTCCATTAAGGACCTTGGAGGAGTGGCTCTATATTTGATCCATGGTTGGGATGAAGTCCAGAGGTATGGGTTCAGGAGGAAGGATGTTGAGGAGATTCTTAAAGATATGGCCCCTATAGATAGATTGAGATCTCTACTGAGTAAAAAAGGAGTAGATATAAAGAAGTTGGAAAGATACGACTCTATAAAAAGGGAGAGGACAAAGAGATTCTTAGATGCCCTTAGTAGGTTGTAACCATGCTTAACCCTCTAATACTCTGGGGATCTATAGTAGTTGATAGAATCCTTGGAGAACTTCCCGAGAGGATACACCCCGTAGTCTGGATAGGTAAGTTGATCTACTTCCTGGAAGATATTTTTAGATCTACTTACTCAAGAAATAAGGTTAGAGATCTCTTTTTTGGATCCCTTACTACACTAATTACATTGACGGTGGTATTTTTAGCATCTTATGTCCTAGAGGCATTTATAAGTAGATTACCTGAGATCCTTCAATATCTCCTTTACCCTTTTATCTTCTCAACAACAATTGGATACAAATCTCTCTTAGATTTCTCAAGGAAACCTATAGACTGTGTGAAAGAAGGGGACATAGAAGGTGCGAGGAAGTGTCTTCAGTGTATAGTAAGTAGGGATACTTCGAAGTTAGATATAGAGCATATTCTATCAGCATCGGTAGAGAGTCTATCTGAGAACATAACAGATAGTATTATCGCCCCCCTCATATACGGGGCACTCTTTGGACTTCCTGGAGCCTTCCTATACAGGGCTGTGAATACATTAGATGCTATGATAGGATACAGAAATGAGAAATACGAATACTACGGTAAGTTAGCTGCCCGTTTAGATGATATATTAAATATTATACCTTCACGTATTGCAGGTTTACTCCTTGTAATAACATCACCACTATATGGAGGAAGTATAAAAGGGGCACTCTACGGTTTCTTTAGGGAAGGTTCTAAAACTCCCTCTCCAAATTCAGGATATACTATGGCCACGATAGCCAACAGTTTAGGCATTATCCTTGAAAAAATAGGGTACTACAGATTAGGAAGGGGAAATATAGATATTAAAAAGGCTTACGATTCCTTGAAAGCTGTAGATATAGTAGTAATATCCTTTCTTGTAGTTTATACTCTTTTGTATCTTTTTATTGCTAACTAAAAAACTACTTTTCATAGTAGTAATTAATATAATAATAAAAATAATTAAGTAATTAATAATAATTATTTATATATAAGAATGAAATATAAAAAATTAAAACCAGAAAGAAAAGATTAACAGAGATCCAGTTTTACTTCTTCAGTATATGTAACCCAGATTTTGCATTTCGTTATTAACCATCACTTTAATGGGAACTAAACTTGTTATTTTATCTGATAATGTAAGGTTTATTTTCCAGATCCCTTATCAGTTTCTCCAACCTCTCTCTATCCCTTTCAGGAATATCTACGAAGAACACTCTGCCCCCTACCTCTCCCCTCTCCTTCAAGTTTGTAATTCTGAAGTATCCCTTCTTAGTGGCTACGTAACCTGTGGTATAAGATGGATTATCTGAAGTACACAACTCTGCAATAACTCCCAAATCTATAACCTTAGTTGCTATCGCTATGGCATCGACAGTCCTCTCTGTTCCCAAATTCCCCTTTAATATCCTTTCCCTTAATTCCTCAGATGTAGATATACACTTCACCCTTACACCTCTCTCCCTATCAGGTTCCAACCTATATCCCTCCAAGTTTAATATACTTGCTCCCCTCATACCTCCCTCGTCAACTATTCTAAATGCTTTATCTATAACATCTTCTTTTATTCCTTCTTTTCTCAGGATATTCCTGGCAACTTCCCTGGCCTCTTCCTTACTTCTACACTTAACAGTTATTATAGGTAGGTGATCTCTATACTTTATCTTCTCTTTGATCTCTTCAATCTTTATGTTTATAAAATCTGGAGTCCCATTTTCATGGAAAAATGCCCTTCTTATAAACTTGATAGTGTATTCTTCTACCTTCTCCCTCTCTACTATAGTCTCTGCCCCCGAAATATGCCTACCATTTTTCGACGCCCTCATTTTTACACTGTACATATTTATCCCAGGTTATTTTTTGTAAAGTATCCTCCAGTGTCTAAAATAGTTGAGTGATAACCAGAATTTATTCTTTTTTTATATGGTAGGTTTTTTATCATCGATTTTATTATAGAGAGTAAAAACCTAAAAGGACAGAGCAGAAATCTCGTTTTACTCTTTTAGTAATCAGTGTAAACTAGAAAATATTTCTTATCTTTCTTTTTATATCAATTAAATTATTTAATTACTTTTAAACGACTACTTTGATGGAAACTAAGATTCTTAATACACATGTTGATATAATACAGTAGTACTAACAATAAGTTATAAATTATAAAAATGACAATAATCATAAATTTGTATAACCATTATAAATTAACTATAAATTAGGTGATAGTTGTGATACTATTTGAATGGGGTACTTACAATGCACTCTCCACTCTTAAACAGGCTGCACTTTTAGGTACTAGGATTACAGAGATACCTCCTGCTGTCCTATCTAAGAAGATGTCTCTAGATTACTATGAAAGTTATAGAAGAATGGGGGAGAGATACTTTACACTGATAGTAGCACATGGTCCTTACTACAATCTAACATCTGAGAAGGGATTAAAAGCTCATCTTGCAGCGATAGAAAGAGCTACAGTCTCTGGGGCTAAGATATACAACTACCATCTTGGTAGGAGAATAGGAACGGGAGATATAACCGTCCAGTTGGAGATCTTAAAAAAGTTCAAAGAGATAAACAGTGAAATGATATACTCTCCAGAGCCTGCAAGTAACGAAGGGGAGTTTGGTACCTTAGATGAGATCGAGGAGCTTGTTAAAGCTGCAAAGGAGGAAGAAATAAAGATAATACCTTCTCTACAGTTGGAGAATATCTTCCTAAATGAGTTAGGAGTTTATGAAACTGGTGATTTTGTAGAAGCATCTGAAAAGGCAGATGTGAAATGGTGGTTGAAGATCCTTGAGAGGATGGACAAGATATCAGAGAATATGATACATATTAGGTTCTCCCAGGTAGTGGGTATTAAACATGGAGGTAGATTCTATAAAAAGAGGATGCCGTTAGGAATGGGATATCCTCCACTTCGACCTTTGGCAGAGGCCCTATCTACATACTTTGTAAATAACAGTATGGAAAAGGTAGTTAAAAAGATACTCTTCCTATATACAGGGTTGCCGGAGGTTAAATATAGAGATCTAATAGATATCTACGCTACAGTTATGAAGTTATCTATAGATAAGTTGGTAAATAAGAAGAACCAGATGGAGTACGGAAAATTCTATGCCTCCCTTAAGATGGAGGAAGATAACGATTAACTTATAAATTTAGATATCTCTTATTATAATGACTGTAGAAATATCATCAGGATAGGAAATTTATTCCCTATCCTATTTAAAATTATCTTTTTACTTTTTTGAATTCGTAGCTTCAATATTGTTGTAGAAGAAGTTTGAAAATTCTATAATTTTGTTTGACTATATTGTTAATTATTTTTATTATACTTATTAATATTAGATTTACATTAAAGAAGAGGAGTGATAACATGATAGATAAGTGTCCAATTTGCATGGGTACTGGAAAAAAGATAGTAAGATATAAAACCTGCCCCGAATGTGAAGGAACCGGATATATATGTGAGTTCGATACAAAATCTCACTTCAAGGGAATTTCAAAGAGATCGAAGTACGACTTAGATCTAGCCGAAGTGCCTTGTCCAAACTGTGAAGGTACTGGAAAGGTACCTGTTTATGATACCTGTGATTACTGTGGAGGTTCTGGAAAAGTTGTAAAGTGTGATAAATGTGGAAGGTATATTGGAAAATATCCTGAGTATAAAAATGTTACATTGTGTGAGATATGTAAAAAAGAGGAAGAAGAAAGGAGGAAAAATTTAAAAACTGTTTACGAGCTGGATAACCTATGTAATGTTGGGGATGTAGAAGAAGGTAAATTCTATAAAGGTATTGTATCGAGGACAGAGAGATACGGGGTATTTATCTCCCTTAACGAACAGACAAGGGGGCTACTTAAACCAAGGGAGATGGTGGGTAAAAAACTAAGTGATTTCAAAATAGGAGATGAAGTTATAGTACAGGTGATAGATGTAAGGCCTGAGAAGAGAGAGATTGATTTTAGATACATACCTCTCGCTAACTATACTATCGAGAAACTTGAAAAAAAGGTACCTCTAACAACTATAAAAGAGATTGTCGATAAAGGTTTAGTGGAAATGAAGGATGAGATCGTCCATATTATTGGGGAGGTTATCCAGATAACTCAGACACCTGGGCCAACTATATTTACAGTGACAGATGGAACTGAAACTGCCTGGGTTGCAGCCTTGGATATTGCAGGTTTAAGAGCCCATCCAGAAGTGCATATTGGAGATATAATAGACGTTATTGGATGTGTATCTATAAGGGAGGGGAGACTCCAGATAGAGAGGTTGAAATTGAAGAAGTTGGAAGGTGAAGAAGCTAAGAAGGTTAAAGAAGAGATAGAGAAAAAACTAGATAGAAAATCAGAACCTTACAGAAATATTAACTTCCTTGTATACTCTTCAGTTCTGGAGAAGTTGAGACCTAAGATGGCCCATGTGGCAAAGAAGATCAGGAGAGCTATACTAGATGGAAGACCTATAATTATAAGACACCATGCAGATACAGATGGGTACTGTGCAGGGTTGGCATTGGAAAGAGCGATACTTCCGATACTCAGTGAGTTTTCCATAGATGTAGATGCCCAGTGGCACTACTTTAAAAGGAGTCCTTCAAAGGCCCCATTCTACGAGTTAGAGGATGTTACCAAGGATCTAGTATACTCCTTAGAGGATAAGTTGAGGTTTGGCCAGAAGATGCCTCTGGTGGTATTAGCCGACAACGGTAGTACAGATGAAGATATCCCTGCAATCTCCCAGGCTACAGCCTTTGATATAGATGTGATCGTAATAGACCACCACTACCCTGGAGAAATTATAAACGGTAGGGTGGAAGTAGATGACTACATATCGGCCCATGTAAATCCATATCTAGTGGGGGGAGACAGTAATCTCACAGCAGGGGTATTGGCGACAGAAGTTGCAAGGATGATAAACAAGGACGTAACTGAGGAAATAAACCACCTTCCAGGTATCGCTGTAGTTGGAGATCATGCCAAAGGGAGAGAAGTGGAGGAGTATATAAAAATAGCCCTCAGAGATCTGACGAAGTGGAGTAAGAGGTACGGAAGTGGTAAAGAATATACCGTAGAGGATCTTGAGAAAATCGCCCTCTGTATGGACTTTGAAGCATTCTATCTAAGGTTTATGGGTGGGAGGGGAATAGTAGAAGAGATACTGGCTACAAACAAGAAGGAGATATACAGGCATGAGAGATTAGTAGATATCCTATATAAGAGGGCAATGGAGATGATAGATAGGCAGATGAGAGCTGTACTACCTGCCTTAAAAACTGAAAAACTGGAGAATGGGATAGTACTGAATACCTTGGATGTGGAAAAGTATGCCCATAAATTTACCTTCCCACCTCCAGGGAAAACCTGTGGATTTGCACATGACAGTATAGTTAAAAAGTATGGAGAAGAGACACCTATAATAACTATAGCTTACGGTCCAGATTTCATAGTAGTTAGGGCTACAGATGTAGTAAGTGAGAAGTTCAACTTCAACCTAAACCTTATCGTAGAGCAACTTATAAGAGAGATACCTGAAGCTTCCATAGATGGAGGGGGACATGAATGTGCTGGAAGTGTCAAGTTTGTAGAAGGTTTGAGGGATAAGGTACTCTCCAAGTTTGTAGATATCTTGAAGAAGATGTAAGTTAAAACAACTCTATAATAAAAAATAAAAAATAATAAACAATATTGTGCAGAGTTACGAACTTCTTTTTTATTATTAATTTGTTATAAAGTAATAATTAAAAAAATTGAAAAATTTAGCTCTTACTAACAATATTATTATAATATTTATTATAATTTTTAGCATAAAATTTTAGAAAAGAGACAACGTTCCTTACTGGACAACATTTTTTATCAACTACTATAAAAAAATAGTAAATAATAATAACAAATATTATAGATATATCCAAAAATGAGGGCCGGGACCGGGAATTGAACCCGGCTCAGGGGATCCACAGTCCCCCAGGATGACCACTACCCCACCCCGGCCACCCATACTTGTTAAAAAATGGTGCAGGGGGGGGGATTTGAACCCCCGAACCCCTATGGGACAGGATTCTAAGTCCTGCGTCTTTGGCCAGGCTCGACAACCCCTGCAGTATTTAAAGTAAAGTTTTATAAAAAAAATATGCCCCAGTCGGGATTTGAACCCGAGTCGCAGGCTCGAAAGGCCCGCATGATAGGCCGGGCTACACCACTGGGGCACTAATGGTGGGACCGAAGGGATTTGAACCCTTGACCCCTCGGTTATGAGCCGAGTGCTCTAACCAGGCTGAGCTACGGTCCCTCAAATATAAAAAAATAAAAAAATTAGTTTTGGCGCCCCCAGCAGGACTCGAACCTGCGACCTACGGATTAACAGTCCGTCGCTCTACCTACTGAGCTATGGGGGCTCCTAACTTCACAGGTATTTGCACAATAACAATCTACTTTCTACTATATAAACTTTTCGGCGAAAAGTATATATATTAGTTGTGCAAATTAATTGTGATTGTGGTAGAGCCGTGGAAAGCCGTGGTAGTTCAGCCTGGGAGAACGCTGGACTGAAGATCCAGTTGTCGGGTGTTCAAATCACCCCCACGGCACCATTGTTTTTATTTTTATATGTAATAATCTATATATCTAAATATTTGGAATTATTGGTTTAATGCCTAAGGTGAAAGACATGAAGAGAATATGTGTATATGGAAAAGGCGGTATTGGGAAATCTACAACTGTGTCTAATGTAGCCGCTGCACTGGCAGAGTCAGGTAGAAAAGTTATGGTGATTGGATGTGACCCAAAGGGGGACTCCACAAGGAATATAATGGGAAAGAAGATACCAACAGTCTTAGATGTTCTTAGAAAAAGGGGAGAAGATGTCCAATTAGAAGATGTTGTTTTTAGAGGATTTCAAGGTATCTACTGTGTTGAAAGTGGAGGCCCTGAACCAGGAGTAGGATGTGCAGGAAGGGGAATAATTAAGGCCATAGAAATATTAAACAGATTAAATGTTTTTGAGATCTTGAAACCAGACATAATAATTTACGATGTGTTAGGAGACGTTGTCTGTGGAGGTTTTGCCATGCCCCTTCAAAGACATTTAGTTGATGAGGTGTATATAGTAACAACCTGTGATCCCATGGCCCTCTACGCTGCAAACAATATCAGTAAGGGTATAAAGAGGTACGCCCACAGGGGAAATGTCGCATTAGGTGGAATTATATACAACGGTAGAAGTGTAGTAGATGATATCTCCATAGTATCAGAATTTTCCTCAAAGTTAGGTACAGAAGTTGTGGGATATATCCCGATGAGTGAGATCATAGTAAAAAGTGAGATACGTAAGAAAACTGTTATTGAGTATTCTCCCGATCATCCTCTATCTAACCTCTTCAGGGAGTTGGCCAATAGGATCTTTAACAATAGTAAGAAGGTGATTCCTATTCCTCTATCTGAAGAGGAATTAGACAGAATATCGGAGAAAATAGAGAAATTAATTGAGAGAGGTGTATAATTTTAAAATCGTAACTATCCAAAGGACTATATGATAGTCTAAACCACAGTTCCTGACCGTAGTAGTTATAATAATTAAAATAATTAAAAACCATAAAATAATTATAAAATATAATTATAAAATAAATAATTGATTAAAAAATAATGGAAAAGTTATTTTAAAAATAAAAACTCTTTTTAAACCTTAAATAGTGCAATTAGAACTCCAAGAAATCCTACTGCACAGGTATATAAGGATATAGGATATAGCTGTCTGAAGGTTAGTAGTGGAGAGTACGCCCCTAAGATACTACTTAAAATAGGTAGTAGAAATGCAATTCCAAAGTTTATAACAATAGTTATTGGGTTATTTATATCGGGATATACCCCCAGGTAGACTGTTGCAAATAGACTACCTAAGGTTATCATAAGTAACTCCTTAAATGAAAGGTATATCGCCCTGTATCTCCCAGAGTACTCTAAAGTAGGGCCTTCAATGACATCGGCCTTTGTATGCATTATTGAAAAGGGGTACTCTCCAGTTAATACAAGATAGCCTATAAAGTATGCTATCGCCCCAAAGATACCTGGGAGGGTAAATAGAAAGTTATTTCCAATCACACTATCTAAGAATATACTCTTCTTGGAGATAAAGGGAAGTATCAAACCTATATAGAGTGGAAAGGATCCTACAGTGATCAACTTATAGGCCCTAAGTGCTCCAAGTTGTTCAAGGGACATCCTCAGTATATCTTTAAAGTCACTGCCTTTACAGATGTCAGGAATAGGCATCCTAACTCCCATGATGGAGTTGCTCAAAGATCCCATAATAATATACATCATCTCCTTAACTTTCAGGAGACCTGTGATAAATATTAAATTGGAAACAACATGTATATAGGGCACTGTAGTAGAGGCTAAAATAATCCATACTACGAGGAAACCAAAAAGTGATAATAAGTTATACAAGTTAGGCATCTTACTAAAGGGTTTTTTTACTTCCTTTGCCAGAAATTTAAAGAGTGCCCACAACCCAGGTGTTAGGATAGATGGGCCTATCCTCCTCTGGATTCTAGCCTGGATCTTCCTCTGTATCCCCGGAATCAGAGTAGAGACTGCAAAAGCTATAAGGGGAATACCTACTACAGAGAGTACGAATTCTAAAAGTGATAGGTTGATATCCATAGGTACACCTTTTTTATTATATTTCAATATTTTATCAAAATGGTTAGCTTCCCCCGAGGTTTTTAATTTTTAATTTTTAATAATTATGACAGGGAATTCTATACTTTCCAGATGCCTTAAGAAATAAATCCACCCTGCTTCTCCAGTATATAGTTTAGTCCAAATTTACTTTTACTTTAAGTTCTAATATTCTTTAATATTCTTTTAATTCTTTATATTTTAATTATTTTTAATTATAATTATTATTTTATTTTAAAATCTATCCCCTAACTATCTTTGGAATAGCCTTTATTATACCGTCTATAATATCCTCTGGTCTCGGTGGGCATCCGGGCACCTTAACATCTACTGGAATAATCCTATCTACAGGACCCTCTATAAAATCCGAAGTGCCTAAATAACCTCCTATGTTTCCATAAACCCCTCCCATCAGAGCACAGCAACCTATGGAAACTACAGCCTTTGGTTCTGGAATACTCTCATATATCTTTCTCAGAGGCTCCTTCATAACCTTGGTAACACAGCCACTTACAAGTAGTATATCTGCCTCCCTTGGATTCCAGGTTAAAAAGACGTTGTACTGTTCAGCGTCATAGTAGGGGGAGTAGAAACAGTTAACTGCCTCAATATCACAACCATTACATCCTCCTGTATATGCCAACATAACATGAATACACTTTTTTCTAGCGTACTCCTTTATCATATTACTTCCCTCTATCTTTCATCAACTTTCTGAGATTTATAGAGAGGATACTGGCAATCTTCTTCAACTGACTTTCGGGGATATCCACAGGTTTCTCAAAGATCTTAGATAGATCCACCTCTACGTACTCCTCTCCCACATCTCTTGGATGTATTGGTGATATCTCGTTGAATATGGAAAACACCGGACAGAAGTCGTGACAGTATAGACAGTATATACACTTTGTAGGATCTATTACAGGAATACTTTTTTTTATATAGTTTTCAGCCAGCTTAACAGGTTCAATCTTCTTCATCTGAATACATCCTGTTGGACAGGCGTTGGCACATCCTTCACATCCGATACAGAGATTCTCTAAGACGGTTCTTGGGAGCTTCACCCCCGAAAGTATCTCTTTCCTCATCTCCTCTGAAGTATAGGTATCTGTCCCGAGGAGTATTCTCTCTATATTTTTATAGGCTCCTAGGATTACCAACTTAGCGAGGTTCTTAAGGGATTGATCCATAGTTACACCTTAATCCTTCTCCACCCAAGTTCTATAGATGTTAATAGCATTAGTAGGACATATGTTTACACAGGCAGAACAGTATTCACATCTCTCCACGTCTATATCTCCCATATCTATAACATCCACTGGGCATATCCTGTTACACAGTCCACATCTGATACATAGATCAAAGTCTGTCCAGATATAGGAGTTCTCCCTATCTACAACTTTTTTATAGCCTGTGGTATTTGGAATAACATCCCTTGGACAGTGGATTGCACAGTTTTCACACATTACACAGTTCTCGTTAAAGAGCACTTCTCCTGTATCACCATCTCCCTTTCTAAGTTTTATCTTTACAGTTATGGCATCCACTGGACATACATCTGCACAGGTACCACAGTATATACATCTTTCATCTCTGATAACCTGAAACTTCTCAATCTTTTTAATGGATATAGCATTCTCTGGACACTCCTCTATACATATTCCACAGAGAGTACAGGCCCCAGTGATCTTTCTATCTTTCTTTATTCTAACTTCCTGAGGACATACTTTTACACAGGTTTCACATAGATTACATATACTCTCGTCGTAGAGAATTCTACCGTCCTTCATCTTTAAGGCTCCCCTTGGACAGTTATCTACACATAACCCACAGTTTATACAGTACCTCGATGGGGTGGTTTTTTTATCTTCCTTAACCTTAACTACCTTAAAATTCTCTATCCTTAGGGCATCCTTGGGACATTTCCTTATACAGTTTCCACATAGGACACACTTCTCTTCATCTACCACCCCTTCAACTATAGCATTCCTTGGACATACGTCACCACATATATTACATCCAGTACAGCCGTCTACAGTATCTTTCTCCAATATCGTTTCCCTAGGACAGAGATATATACATCTACTACAGTTTTTACAGAGGTTCTTATCTATGTATATAGATGTCCTGAAGCTGGAAACCTTCTTAGGTTTTGAGTCCTTCTCTTCTTCAACAGGTAGTTTCTCCCTCTTTCTAATTTTCGCCAATATCTGTATATATCTGTCTAGAAGTGCTCTGTTCTTTCTATCCTTCAGATCTCCACTGTAGAATAATTTCCTGGCATCATGAGGGCATGCCTCTACACATAGACCACACATTACACAGATACCTTTAGGATAGACTACAACCTTTTTCCTATTATTAACTACCTTCTCTTCTTTTACCATCTTTATTATACCAATGGGACAGAGAATCTCACAGGTACCGCATCCGTTACACCTTCTCCTATCTATGTAATAACCTCCAAATTCATTTTTTTTAATAGCTTTATTTGGACACTCCCTTGCACAGGTACCACAGGTTATACAGGAGTATGATTTGTCCTCTATTAAAACAACAGCTCCAGTAGGACATACCTCAGCACAGATAGGTGTATTTTTATCAGATCCTTCTGTACATTTTTCATCCTTTAGACACTTGAACACATCTGTTACTATCATATACATCACTTCTTATCCCTAACAGTGAGATTTCCAATTAGAAGTCCTACTAAGGAGAATAGAAAGGAGTAAGAAAGTGGAAAGTTGTAGTAAGGTAGAGATCCTAAGAGGTATCCGACAACCAGTCCTACAACTAAGTAGAACCATACATTTAACTTGACCGTAATCCTCCTACCTAAGATAAACCCTAATATCATCCCTGTAAAAGGTAGAAAGAAGTAATCTATCACATTACCCCTTCTCTATGTTTTTTAAAATTATCCTCTGGGATATAAGGAGGGTTGTTATTGTAGATAGCCCTGCAAGTACCTTCAAACCTACTCCTATGTTTAAGTAGGGAATGATACCTACATTTCCTATACCTGAAGGAGAAGGAAAGAGATTTATCCCATAAACATCAGTGACGTTAAGTAAATAATACCCTGAAGTTATCATACCCATCAATCCTAACATGAGAAATAGGAGGGCTCCAAAACTCTCTAAAGATTCTAAGAACTTATGGGAAAATCTCACTGGACATTCCCTTCTACCAAAGGCCACCGTAGTTAAAATATACCCTGCAGATATCAAGGCACCTCCCTGAAATCCCCCTCCAGGTGTAATATGTCCCCCAAGTATTATAACGATCCCTAAAGCCATAAGTAAAACTCCCATAGGTGCTGCTAAAACCTTTATTATAGGTGTAAATCCTAGATCAACATCCTTACAATCCTCCTTACCATACACCTCTTTAAGGAAATCACTGTTAAAGAGCCCCTTTCCAAATACTACTCCAGTGACTAATACTGAAGTTATCAGTATCAGACACTCTCCGAGGGTATCAAATCCCCTCCAATCGAAGAGTATAGCACTTACAAAGTTAGGAATTATCAAGGTATTGGTATATACAGCATTTACACCTTCAACCACGTCAATACTGTAGATGGAGTAAAATACGCCTGCACCAAATAACAGAAAGGATAGAGAAACTGCAATCTCTCTACCTACAGAGATCTTCATAGAATCACCAAGAACCTGTAATAAATATTATCATGGATATGGCGCCTAAGAGCATGGAGATCCAGAAGAGTTGGAGAGCTATATTGTTCGAATTCTCCTTCCTGAATTTAAATACCATGGGTATAGCCTGTAATCCCATACCTATGGCAAGTATCCCCACCATGGCAAGAAGCACCTTCCCAAACACCCTGGAAAGAAGAAAGAGACATACAACTAAAAATCCGTAGAGTATAAACTCCCCAGTTAAACCTGCACCTGTAAAGATGCTGTCTCCACAGATTTCTTTATCCATCTCCTTTTTAAACCTGTCGTAATTCATAGTATCACTTAAATAATTCCTTAGTATATTGCTTTTTATTTCTATCTTAGAACCCACTTAATACCGATCTCTTCCCCTATAGGATACAACCTATTTAACACTATATCTGGATAAATACCAAGTATTAAACAAAGTATGACCAACAACCCTAAGGAGAATATATAATATTTCGAAATTTTAAAATTCCTGTACTCCTTAAGTTGCTCTTCACCACATGGCTTCAAGAATATGAGATAGAATGCCTTCATCATATAGAGAAAAGTACCTATACTGACGATCAGCATTAAAACTACAAGTTCTGGCATATTTGCATGCATTACAGCTTCTGCAAGTAGTAACTTACTCTGAAAGCCGTTGAAGGGTGGGATTCCAATACTTGCAAACGTGGCAAATAACATTAGAAATGCTACAGTAGGTATAGTAAATAGGAGTCCTCCAACCTTTCTCATATCTGAGGATTTTATCTTATCTACAATATGAGCTCCGATAAAGAGGGCACTCTTATAGAGGACATGGTTTATCCCGTGAAATATTCCTGCTACAATACCTAACGGTGTTCCAAGAGCTAATCCCAGTGCAACATAACCGCCCTGACTTACAGTATGATAGGCAAGTAGTTTTCTATAATCTTTCTGAAGTAGTGCCATAACTGTCCCGAATACCATGGCAAATACAGAGAGCGCTATCAGTATCCCCCTGGTAGTGTTGAAAATAGGGAGGTTTCCAAACAACTTTAATATAACCAACATAAGTACAATAAGTACAAATTTTGAGTAGGTTTGAAGTATAGCAGCTACAAAGGGCTTAGTCCTAGCGTATAGATCAGCCTTTAAGGTATGAAAAGGAGGAAGCCCTCCTCCGTAGGCTAAACCTACTATCAACATTAATAACCCTCCATATACAGTAGGAGTCGATGGATTAATGGCAAGATATCTTTTCATATCCTCTATATTCAAGGTACCAGTTGCAGATAGTAGGAGACCTATTCCCAGAAGTAGTATGGATCCTGCCATAGTTCCAACTAGGAGGTATCTAAAAGCAGATCTGTAGGCATTCTCTGTACCTGCTAAAATTACTAAACCTGCCTGTACGATTGCTGCGATTTCGTAGAACACGTATAGGTTGAAGAGATCATCAGTTAGAATTACTGCAGAGACACTTGCAAGTCCCATCAACACTAAGGATGTAAAGATTCCACTTAGATTCTTCTCCTTGGTGGATAGTATAAGTACTAAAGAACCTACCAACATTAGTGTAAATAGTAGGACCTCCTTTAGAGGGTTTAATGTATAGAGAATCCCAGATACGAAAGGAATACCATCTATGTATGTTATACCATGTCCGCCAAAGAAGTAAGGAGTGTATGTCCCTAGGAAGGGGAGAACAAGGAGGATCAGCGCCATCAAAAGTGTAAGAAATCTAACGTACTTACTCCTGTAGATATAACTAAAAATTATCGCCATAATTAGGGGAATAACTACTATTAAGGGAAGAAGGTTCATCTTTCCACCATTCAGTCTTCCTTTAGAATAACAGAAGTTTTCAGTGTTTTATACTTCTTATAAAATACTATGGATAGGGCTAACATTACTGCCAACATAGAGGCTTCAATAACTATGTTAGTTAGAACAAGCGCCTGAGGAAGGGGATAAGCCATCTCCTTGGAGAATATCTGGAACTCTATAGTAGGGATGTATATAGGGACGTATCCTCCTTCCTTATATCCCATTGCCACCAATGTAAGATTGATGCCGTTACCTATAATTGATAACGCAATAACCTTTTTAATTACATTATCTACAAAGAAAAAACCGTACAATCCTAGCACAACCAAGGCTCCAGCAGTTATAAAGGATGCAAGTTGTAGATCCATATTTCCACCTAAAAGGATTGGGATAAATGAAAAATGTTGTTATCACTAATATATATAATTTGTCATTAATTATAATGATAAATTATATATAAGAAAAATAAAAATAATATAAACACCAATCCCATTGAGAAATCCTGATAAAATAAAATAATTAGAAAAATAATTAGATATCAATTATAATTACTATTACGGTAAAAAACAAAAAATTAATCAATCACTAACTAAATAATGTCCTAATCAATGATAAAAATATTCTTCAAGTTTCAAAGATCTAATATTTTTTATTTTTTATTGATATTTATATTAACTTGTTTTTTAGTTTTATAATCGCCTAACTTGGTGAAACCTTGGATAATTTAACTGCTCTAAAAGAGCAACTGAAATACTGTAGAAAGTTGGCAGTTTTAGGTATAGGGAATACCATAAGGGGGGACGACGGTTTAGGTATATTTATTGTAAAGAGTATAGTAAGACATTATACAGATAAATACCCCCAGCAAAACTTAAATATAAATAAGGAAGTAAATAAAATCTTCGATAAGGTAATACTAATAAACTGTGGAACTGTCCCTGAAAACTTTACAAATGTTTTAAAGGAAGAAAAACCTGGTAAAATAGTTTTTATAGATGCTGCAGTAATGGGAGAGAAACCTGGAACTGTGAAGTTGATAGATGTAAGAGATATATACAGAGTAGGGTTTTCAACACATACGTTACCACTTAACGTAATTGTTAAATATCTAACGAGATATATAGACAGTGAAATACTTATAGTGGGTATGGAACCTGAGAAGTTAGATTTTGGAATAGAGAGATTATCAGAGAAAATTTACAAAAAGTGTTTAGAATTTACAGAGATTTTAATAGAGTTAATAGATTCTATTTTAGAAAAATATTAATAATTATTATTTTTATTTTAAAAAGGGTGATCTCATGTTCTCCATTAAATTTAAAACTACCGAAGAATTACCTGAACCTTCTTCAAGATTGATAGATCAGATAATTGGGCAGGATGAAGCTCTCAATATAGTATTAAGTGCAGTTAAAAATAAGAGGCATGTAATCCTCCTGGGAGATCCTGGAGTAGGTAAATCCATGATAGTTAAGGCTGTAGGGGAGCTTATTGAAAAATCCCCTTCTGACGATTTTACACCTTACACTATAATAGCAAAACCTAATTTAAAAAATCCTGAGAAGCCTATAGTAGAGTTAATAGAAGGATCCTACAAAGAAGACATAGAGGACATTAAACCAAAGATGATCAGACAACCTCCAGGTCTCTTAACACTTATGTTAATTATGGTATTCTTCACATTACTTACCTCCTACTTAGTTAGAGGGCTCTCCCAGACCTATTTACTTGCAGTAGTAGCTACAACAGCTATTGTATCCTTTGCCCTAGCATTTGTAGTGGTATTCTTAGCCATGTTTGGAGCAACAAGGGGAGCCATGTCGAACACCGTTAGTCCATTGGATCTAAAACCTGTAGTGCTCTACGAATGTAAAAAGAGACCCGTAGTAAGGGCCAGTGCATATAATGTAACGAAATTACTTGGAGACGTTAGACACTGTCCACTAGGTGGCAAACCACCTCTTGGAACACCTCCACATAAGAGGATAATCCTAGGCGCTATTCATGAGGCCCATAAAGGTATCCTCTACGTAGATGAGATAAAGACCATGCCTCCAGAGGTACAAGACTACCTCCTAACTGCACTCCAGGATAAGTGTCTTTCTATAAGTGGTAGGAATCCGAACTCCAGTGGTGCCACTGTAGAAACTAATCCAATACCCTGTGATTTCATCCTCATCATGTCTGGAAACATGGACGACATCAATAACTTAAGGGCTCCCCTCTTAGATAGGATAGATTACAAGATTATACTGAAAAACAAGATGGATAACACCCAGGAGAACAGAGATAAACTTCTACAGTTTATAGTGCAGGAGATAAAGAACAACAACTTAAACCATATGACTTATGAGGCATGTTGTGAGATAGTAAGAATAGCCCAATTGTTTGCAGGATCCAGGGATAAATTAACTTTGAGACTTAGAAAACTCTCTAACATCATAAAGATGGCAAACGATATTGCAATGGGCAAGAGTATTCAGGAAATTGTGGAGGAACTCTCCGGAAGAGAAAATACTACTAAAGAAGAGGAAAAAGAGGGTAAGTTAAAGAGTATTATAGAAGTATTAAAGATAGGTGAGAGGAATAAAAAGAGGGAAGAGTCTAAGGATAAAGGTGTTACAGCGGCGAAGAAGGTGTACATAGATGTTGAACATATCCGTAAAGTTATAGAGAGTGGTATATACAGTATGTCAAAGCAGGTTGCTATAGATTACCTCAGGGAGTTTAAGAGATATAAACATATAGTTCCAAATGATACGCCAAAGATAGGAGTTATATACGGGCTAGCAGTTATAGGTTCAGATGGTATGGGAGATGTAACTAAGATCATCACCCAGATAGTAGACTCCAAAAACCCTGGAACTCACCTGTTAAATATAAGTGGAGATATTGCAAAACACAGTATTACGCTGGCATCAGCTCTCTCTAAGAAGTACATATCTGAAGGTAAGTTACCACTGAAACCGGAAAAGGATATCGATCTAAATAGAAAGGAGATATACATTCAATTCAGTCAGTCCTACTCTAAAATAGATGGAGACAGTGCAACCGCTGCAGTATGTCTCAGTATTATATCTGCCCTCCTTGAGATACCTTTAAAGCAGGACTTTGCAATAACTGGAAGTTTGGATTTAAACGGTAATATCTTAGCTGTAGGTGGTATTAACGAGAAGATAAACGCTGCTAGAGAGTATGGATTTAAGAGAGTTATCATTCCAGAGTCAAATATGATTGATGTAATAGACGATAAAGGTATCGAGATTATTCCAGCTAAGAGGTTAGACGAGATAATACCTTTAGTATTTGAATACGATAATAAAAAATATATAAAACAATAAACAAAACTTTTTAAATTAACAATAGCCATCAAGAATATCACAAAATAATAAGAATAATAATTAGAACGAGATTTTAATTGTCACTTTTTATTGAGATTTTTCATCGTCGTTGTCTAGATACTGATAGTTGTTAGATAATCCACTTCTCATAAACTTTATATAATAAAACATCTTAAAGAGATTAGACATTTTGTAATAATCGTTATGGTGATAGTATGGGGTTGAGACCAGGTAAATGTTATAGGGATGTAGATAAACCTGCATATACAAGAAAGGAGTATGTAAGAGGAGTACCTCAGCCTAAGATAGTCCATTTCGTAATGGGCAACCTAAGTGGAGAGTTTCCCGTAGAGGTGCATTTAGTATCTAAGAACGATGTACAGATAAGACACAATGCATTAGAGGCTGCGAGGGTTGTAGGGAACAAGTACATCCAGAGTAAATGTGGTAGAATGGGATACAGGATGTTGATTAGGGTGTATCCACATCAGATACTTAGGGAAAATAAGATGGCATCTGGAGCTGGGGCAGATAGGATCTCCGATGGGATGAGACTTGCATTTGGAAAACCTATTGGCACTGCAGCAAGAGTAAGGAAAGGACAAAAGATTATTACTATATACACCACTCCAGATAAGATAGATGATGCCAAGGAGGCTCTAAGAAGATGTGCTATGAAGATACCTGCTAAGTGTAGAATCGTTGTAGAGATGAAGGAAGATGTATCTTCTAAGAAGTAGATTTAAAATTCAGAAATAGACTTGTAGATATTTGCTGCCGGTGAAAGGGTTTTTTCCTTCATTACTATTTTAGAAACACTAAAAAAAGCCTAAATTAAGATTTTTATCTTTCTCATTTACTTTATTTTATCATTTCTTCCTTTATTTTTTATCTATATAAGGAAGTAGGAGATAGCATAGAAAACCATATAGATATTTGCCCTCTTTTAGAGATTATTTTTTCATTATCATAATACCTATGCTTTTATTTATTCTTCATTACATAATTGTACTATTCTTGAATATATAAGGCATTTTTTATCTATTTTTTAGTAAGGAAAGTTTTTTTCCTATCATCATCTTTGTTCTACAGGAGTGAAACTGTATATGTGTAGTAGTTGCGGGTTATCAGGAAATATAGTATATCCTAAATATTAGGACAAAGAATAATATCAAAATAAAAAACATAAAAGAGATACTGAACAAAATATTTATTCATTGAAATATTTAGGTTTAACAATATAAAACACAGTAATAAAAGGAAGCTAAAAATAGTTTTCAGAGATTTAAGAGATTTAGAAAACAATATCAAAATTGATAATAATAAATAATAAAGTTAATAATAAAGTTATATATAAAAATTAAAAAATTGATTGGTATCTTTATCCTCCTAAGATATTAGATATTCTCTCTGTATAATTTTCCGCTATATTACTTAAATTACCCGTTACAGCAGTAGCCCTATCTCCTGCATCCTCTGCAGCATTTTCAACATTTGATACATAGAGATACACAGCAATTGTAGCAACTGCAACAGCGGCTGCAATTAACATACCTATCTCTATGGATATTTGTGCTCTTTTGGATAGTAATTTTTTCAGTATCATAATCTATCGCCTCTCTATTTATTCTTCATTGGAATTATATTATCTCCATTATAGTATAAAAATATTACTCTTACTTATTATAGAATCCGCTATTAATATTAAAGATATACTTCTTATATAATAATAAAGTTATATATAAAATATTAAAAAATTGATTGGTATCTTTATTCTAAGAGATTAGATATTCTATTTACATAATTTTCCACTGTATTACTTAAAGTATTCGTTACAGTAGTAGTACTATTATTTATATTTTCCGCACTATTTTTAACACTTAATATGTAATAATACGCAGCAATTGCAGCAACTGCAACAGCGGCTGTGACTAATATACCTATCTCCATAGATATTTGTGCTCTTTTGGATAGTAATTTTTTCAGTATCATAATCTATTGCCTCTCTATTTATTCTCCTTTAGGACTATATTATCTCCATTATAGTATAAAGATATCACCCTTACTTATTATAGAATCCGCTATTAATATTAAAGATATACTTTAATTTATTATTATTAATAAGATAAAACAAAAAAGTGAAAGTGATGGTCTGGAATAAGGATAATATCTGGGAGAATAGTATCATTAGAAAGAGGTTAAGTTGGTATTATAAGGTAATGGACAATAAAACTCCTGCAAAGTTCATATTATGCAAAAAGATAGAGAGTGAAAATCCTACTAAGTTAGACATCGAAAACCTATGGGATCTTCACAGGAAACTTTCTAAAGATTTTGATAAAATATTAAAAGATATCAAAAGTGAGAGAATCCAGATAGAAGACATTCCCACTCCAAGATTCAACTTCTTAGATGTTAAAGTTGAGATAGCAAAAAATATATTTAAAAGTTGTCACTTCTGTGAGAGGAGGTGTAGGGTAGATAGAAAGAAGATAGAAGGGAATTGTAAAGTAGATGATACTTATGTCCACAGTTGGTTCCATCATTATGGAGAAGAATCTCCATTAATACCCAGTGGTACCATATTCTACGGAGGATGTAACTTCCACTGTATATTCTGTCAGAACTACGATATAAGTCAGGAGTTTCCTAAAGGTGGAGTTAAGGTAAATGGGAAGAAGTTGGCACTGATACAGAAGGAGTTGAGAGTAGAGGGGGCGAGGAATATAAACCACGTAGGGGGAGATCCTATCCCAAATACATACGCTATCCTCGAGAGTTTCAAGTACTTAGATGTAAATGTACCTCAACTTTGGAACAGTAATATGTACTGTAGTATAGAAACCATGTCCTTACTCAGGGAGGTAATAGATATCTGGTTACCAGACTTCAAATACGGCAACAACAGATGTGCCGAGAGATTAAGTTTAGTGGAAAATTACTGGGAGATAACTACTAGAAATATAAAGATAGCCTATAACTCAGGGGATATAATAATTAGACACCTTGTGCTTCCAAATCATATAGAGTGTTGTTCAAAACCTGTACTTAGATGGATAGCAAGGAATTGTCCAAAGGCCCTGGTGAATATAATGGGGCAGTATAGACCTGAGTACTTAGTCTCTAAGTATCCGGAAAAGTGGCCAGATATAGGAAGAACCCCAACCTTTGAGGAGATGGAACATGTATATAGATATGCCGAGAGATTAGAGATACTATATAGGTTTTGAATCATTAAAAAAATTCCTATTATAAAATAAGAAAAAAATAATTTAATTAAAAAATAATGATAAAAATAAATAACAAATCTAAACAGGATTTTAAAGGAAGGACTGGGAAAATAATATTCTAATCCCCCTGATCTTTATCTCAACTGGACATATATTTCTTTTTTCATATGTCATAAGGTTAAAAAATGATAAAAAGTGTCTTAAAAACAAAAAACTCTAATTTATCTCAAAATTATAAATAAATTTATATCCCCTCTTATTAATATCGGGGAAGAGGTAATTCTCCCTAACAGAAATGGAAATCTTATACTTCTGAATATTTTATGGTATTTAACGGTTTTTTATTTTTAAAACCTTCTCCGTTACATTTATATAATATTATAATTATAATGATTATTATACTATCATAAAGTACATATAGAGGTGGTCAGACATGAGAAAAGGGTTACTGAGTATTGGATTGTTAGCCTTGGTGGTTAGTTTGGTGATTGGAACAGTTGCAGCATATCATGTAGTGTCTGAAAATTCAGTACAAACAACAGACAGCTGTGTATGTGGATGTGGATGTTATACCCATGCAAGATACATGTATGGTCAAAATGGTAACCACGAAAGGGGAACTCCTCAGTTCATGGGACTTGGAGTTAAGGGGCACTACCTGGGAGAAGTAGAGATTGATAAGGAACAGGTGGAAGAGTACTTAAGCAACGTTACTATTGAGAAGTTTGTAACTCCAAGAGGTGTCACAGTACAGAAATTAATACTTGATGGGCAATGTATCGGGAAGATAGTTGGTGACTACGACTTCAGTTCACTTGATGTGTATAAAGCATATAATACACAAAATGGAATAAAAGTCTTCCTGAGCTATAATGGAAGCATTGTAGGATTCCTCCTTATGAAGTAACTTCTTATGATGTAACCTATTCTTTTTTTATTTTTGATTGGCCTAAGAAGGACTGCAAGTGATGAAAATGAAGGTACCAGCTTGGGTAAAGGGGGTTATAGATTTACTCTTGATAGTAGTGTTTATAATAGTGGGACTTTCAGGGATAGCGCTTTATTTAGCACCATCAGGGAAAATCGCAAAAATGATTGGATGGACATTCCTTGGGCTGTCCAGAGATACATGGATAAACCTGCACGTTTATTTCGGACTGATTATGATTGGTCTTGTAGTAGTTCACATCGTCTTAGGCTTTAACAGAATGGTTGCAATGCTAAAGTCAGCATTCAAAAATAGTTAATAAGGGTCCTTCCTTATGAATTGACTTTTTTCTTTCTTTTATTTTGAGGGTAGTTGATATGGAATTAATGAAAAAGCTTGAAGTTTTTGCTCTTATCATTAATTGTTGAAAAAAATGATTGTATCCTACTGTGTCTAACGACTCAAAAAAAGAAGTAATCCACAAATAAAGGTTGTAGTGATGAAAATGAAGGTACCAGCTTGGGTAAAGGGGGTTATAGATTTACTCTTGATAGTAGTGTTTATAATAGTGGGACTTTCAGGGATAGCGCTTTATTTAGCACCATCAGGGAAAATCGCAAAAATGATTGGATGGACATTCCTTGGGCTGTCCAGAGATACATGGATAAACCTGCACGTTTATTTCGGACTGATTATGATTGGTCTTGTAGTAGTTCACATCGTCTTAGGCTTTAACAGAATGGTTGCAATGCTAAAGTCAGCATTCAAAAGGGAGAAAGCTAAAGTAATAGGGGGACTGGCTGTAATGACTTTGGTTCTAATTGGAGGCTACTTTGCCTTTGAGAAAATAACTGGGAAAGAAGGAACTATAATAAAAACAACATCTGGGAAATATATAACAACAGATAGTACAACAATTGAGATAACTGGTGCTATGTTGAAGAGTTTTACACTTGAACAGCTCGCTGAAGCATACAATGTCGATGTTCAAAAGCTTGTCGAAATCTTAAAGACAGACTATGGTATCGAGGCTAAACCTAATGAACTACTGGAGACTATAGAAATCAATAATGGGTTTAATAGAAGACAGTTTAAGGAAGTATTATCTGAAGCAGTACAAAAAGCTAAGGGTGATTAAAATCCCAATCTTTAATTTGCTTAAAAATAGTAGAGGTGATGGAATATGATGTGGAAAAAGATATTGCCAATAATATTTGGTTTAATGATGCTGGCAGTCCCAGTAACCTTCAAGCCAGTCAGTGCGGCAGATACTACAGTAGTAATTCTGGTGAGCGACAATGAAGCTGATTGTGCACTGGCAAACTATCTTGCAAACTTAACAGCCAATGTAGTGGTAGTTAAGACACCATGGGGAATTTATGATCCAAATATAACTGCAAAAATAATCAGTTATGCTCCCGCTGAAGTAATTATCATTGGTGGACCAGTTGCAGTTCCAGATGAATACGTTGAAGACCTGCAAAACCTGGGCATCACAGTCGAGAGATGGTGGGGGGAAAACAGGTATGAAACAGACTTAGCAGTAATCAAGAACGCTACAGAGAAGTTCCAGCTCCAGTTGCAAAACAGAGTTATCCTTGTGGCAGGTACAGACTTAGCAGGAATTGAAAAAGCATTACAGCTTGCAATTCAGAAGAGAGCAATGATAATCTTAGTAAACCAGACTACAAATATTACAAAAATAATGGATAGGTTAAGAATAAGAACAGAGAATTTTACAATAGTGGAAACACCGGTTATGAACCAAACAATGCTCATGATACAGAAACAACTTAAGGAACACCTCAAAGAATGTAACTGTACAAAAGTTCAAGTTAATATGACCGCTGAGAGAGCTCTTGAAGCAATACAAATGGCCGAGGAAAAGATAAACGCAGCAAAAGAACTAGCTGAAAATGCAACAAATCCAGCCATTGATAACATACTTACAACTGCGGAGAAGCAGCTTGAAGATGCAAAAGATGCGTATAATACTGGAAAATATGGCCTGGCTTATGGCCTTGCACTGGCTGCAAAGTCGAAGGCAGAAGTCGTCGTTAGGCTTGCTGGAGAAGACATTAGAAAGATGATAATGAACAACACAAAGATGAGACTGGAAAGAGAGCTTGTAAGAGTTGAAGCGCAGATTAGAGTTATGGAGAGGTTAGGTGTCAACATGACAACAGCACTGCAGTTAATGGAGCAGATAAAGACAGCAATAAGGAATGGTGATTATGACACTGCCCAGGAGCTTATGGTTAAGTTAAAGGAAGAGATCAGGACATCTTACATGGGTAGTAGAGATATAATCAAAGAGAAATCCCATATACCAGTTAGAGGTAGAGGAAAGCCATAAATACTTTTCTCAATCTCTCCTTACTTTGTTTTTAACTGTCGTTTTAATTGTATTGAGGATGTTAATGTTATCACCTTTGATAAGTGAATTAGAGGAAGAGATTGCCAATGCTCACCATAATTACCCATGCTTAGGAAGTATGGAGTATAATAAGGAGTTGGAGGATACCATACTCCATGAGGCAGGATATATAGCATTGGAGACCTTAAAAAAAGCCCTTTTACCCTATAAATGTAAAAATAAATAAGGTCTTTTTTAAAGGATGATATTCCCTCTCAAAAGGATAGAAAGAAGATCTTAGAGGAGGTATTTAACAATAAAAAATTTAATATGTACTCCTCAAATACATAAATACTTAAAAATGCTTACTTAAAAATGCTTTAAAAAAATAAAAAAAGTATTATATTTTATAATTTAAAAAAAGAATTAATAATTATTTAGTTTATTTTAAGACTCTGCCATCTCCATTATTAGGGCTACATCCTTATAATCTATTATTCCGTTGTTATCCATATCAAGCCTTTTTTCATCGTCATTTGTTGCTATTTTACCAACATACTGGTTTAATGTTATGTAAGCATCATCTAAGTCGATCCTATAGTTTCCATTGGCATCTCCCTTTATAACGCCAACTCCATTTGTAATTATCATTCTATCTCCGCCAAATAACATTAAATCGGCAATTTCTTTACTTGTATCTACATGGTGCCTAAATCCTCTAAAGTGCTCTGCTCCAGGACCGTATGCCATGATAGGAACTGGAACTCCAGTATGTTTGTGGGATACAAATCTTACTCCTACCTTTTCACTGATAATCTCTCCTATGGCATTTCCAAGGGCATATTTATTATCAGATTTCATGGCATCTTCAATTTTCTTGACTTCCTCATCTGTTAAGTCCAATCCAGTGTATTTTTTAATAACTTCCTTTGGATCCCCTCCATTCTCTATTTCTTTTGCCATTGTTTCAGTGGAGGCCTTGATATTGAGTATTTCCTTCTCATCTATTGGATCTCCATAATCTATTCCAACCCCTAATCCTCCAGTTTCATGATCTGCAAGGACTATTACTAAGGTATTTTTATTTTTTCTTGCGTAATCGAGACAGTAGCCTACAACTTCATCAAATTCCTTAGTTTCTGCTACAACAGAGGCAATATCATTGCCATGGGCTGCATGATCTATTCTTCCCCCCTCTACCATTAAGAAGAAACCCTTATCTGAATCCTTTTCCAATAACTCTATGGCCTTCTTTGTCATCTCCAATAATCCCACAGTTTTATTATCTCTATCCAATACATAGGGTATGTGGCTATCGGCAAATAATCCTAAAACATACTTTCCATTGGCACTTTCCAACCCTTCTCTAGTATATACTACTTCATATCCATTTTTCTTGGCTAATTTTAATATATCATCACTAAATTTTTCCTTACCTCCCCCAAATAATACATTGACCTTTTCCTCTATTAATTGACGTGCTATTTCTTCTTCCATACTTCTTTTTTCTACGTGGGATGCAAACACTGCTGGGGTAGCATGGGTTATCCTTGTAGTGGTTACCAATCCAGTTGCTTTACCACTGCATTTAGCCAATTCTAAAAGGGAAGTCACATTTACTAATTTATCATTAACTTTTACAGTAGATATCATTCCATTGTAGGTTTTAAATCCTGTAGCTATGGCAGTTCCTGCCGCTGCAGAATCTGTTACTGGACCACTTAATGAATCTGTAAGTTCATATCCCGTATAGGGCATATCCTCCATATTTAAATGTCCATAACATATCTTTGTTATCTCAATGTGAGCAAGTCCCATACCATCTCCGATCAATATAATTACATTCTTTACTCCACCATTGGATTTAATAGTTATATCTTCCATGGCATAGTTTTTTGCCACACTTGCCTGGAATGCAATTAGGATAAATATTGTAAATAATACACCTAATATACCTATTTTTTTATTCAATTTATCACCCTATTGTGGTTAGATTATGTATCTACATGGTTATTGTGTTCATATACTAGTATATAAATTTTTTCATTTTTGAAATATAATTCATAAAGTAGGAACAATAATATAGAAAAAATAAGTGTTATTATAAAAATTAAAAATATAAAGGAATAAAAATAGTATTATTTTTTTATAAAAAATATTTTATAAGATTTTTATAGTTCTAATAAAATTATAACAGAAAATATTATATATCAAAATATTATGAAGTAAAGGCAACTACTAATAACTATTTTAAAGATTTAAAGAATGCTTTAAATAACATTTTCTTTAAAATATATGGTGAAAGAGGATGGATTTAGAAAAAAAACTGGAGAAAACTATACTACCTCTTTCAATAAGGAAAGAGTTGATAGATAAAATAACGAAGGAGAACATTACAGATGAGAAAATTATAGATGAGATAATATCTGAAACTGTGGAAGCGTACAAAAAAACACTTGTGGAACCTACTGAAGCTGTAGGTATTGTTGCAGCTCAATCTATTGGAGAACCCAGTACTCAGATGACTATGAGAACTTTCCACTACGCAGGGGTTGCAGAACTTAACGTTACCTTAGGTCTTCCAAGAATGATAGAGATCGTGGATGCTAGAAGAGAACCCTCAACCCCTACTATGACGATATATTTAACTGAAGAGTACAGATACGATAGGAAAAAGGCTGAAGAGGTTGCCAGGAATATCGAGAGTATAACACTTGAAGACATTGTAGATGATATAAATATCGACTTAGTTAACAACTGTATAAACGTAATCTTAAACAGAGAGAAAATGACTAAAAGGGATATTGTAGTGGAGGATGTGGTTAACGCTATTAAAAGAAAAATGAAATTAAAAATAGAAGTAGATGGGAATATACTCCGGTTAATAATTAAGTCCCCTTTCTTAAAATCCTTGAGCAAAAGAATTCCCAAGGTCAAGTCTATACATCTCAAGGGAGTACCAAATATCTCAAGAATAATTATAAGGAAGGATGAAACTACAGGGGAATACGTCCTGTACAGTGAAGGTTCTAACCTAAGAGAGGTATTTAAAGTGGAAGGTGTGGATACAACAAGGACTATTACAAACAACATAATAGAGATACAGGAAGTACTAGGCATAGAGGCTGCAAGGAACGCTATTATTAACGAGATGAGTGATACCTTAAGTCAGCAGGGGCTTACAGTGGATATTAGACATCTTATGTTAGTTGCCGATATTATGACAGTGGATGGTGTAGTAAAACCTATAGGAAGACATGGAGTCAGTGGAGAGAAGGCTTCAGTTCTTGCAAGGGCGGCATTCGAAGAGACAGTAAAGCACCTATACACTGCAGCCCAGCGAGGATATGTGGATAAGTTGAATGGTGTTATAGAGAACATTATCGTTGGAAAACCTGTGTCCGTTGGGACTGGATGTGTGGATGTTTATATAGATAGAGATTACGAAGAAGGTAAGATGAAAGTTAATGAGGAAGAGGAAGGGAAGGAAAAAGTATAAATATTTAAATGAGTAACTGGAAATATAGTTACTTTTCTTACATAATTTATAATAATTATAATAATAATATATTGTTTCTTCCTGTTTTTACTCTTTCTTAAACTACTTTTTTATACCATCAATTAAGATGAAAGGAGGTAATAACAATGGACATCAACAAGGCTATAAGAACTGCTGTAGATACTGGAGATGTAGTACTAGGTTCAAGGGAGAGTATAAGATCTATAAAACATGGAGAAGGTAAGTTGATAATTATAGCAGAAAACTGTAAAAAGGATATTATGGAGGATGTGAAATACTACGCTAAATTGTCCAATATTCCCGTTTATATTCACGATGTAACATCCCTGGAGTTGGGGGCTATCTGTGGAAAACCTTTCCCTGTCTCTGTGATGGTGATATTAGATCCTGGAAACTCAGATATCCTGAATATAGTCAAAAGTTAAAGATAGGTGATACTTAATGAAAGTTAGACTGACGAGAGAAGACATAATGAAGATCAACTTCTTTGAAAAATTAACTGGAGCGGAGGTAATTGACTGTGTATCTGATGATGAGAGGATCGTCTTTGTTGTCAAAGAAGGTAACATGGGCGCAGCAATTGGAAGAGGAGGAGAGAATGTCAAAACTGCCATGGAAAAGTTTAACAAGAAGATAGATATTGTAGAATATTCTAAGGATTTAAAGAAGTTTGTTAGAAACATATTTGAACCTCTTAAGTTAGAGGATGTATGGATAAAAAAACAGAATGGTAAAGTAGTGGTATATGTCAGGGTAGATCCAAAACTTAAAAGAGCTATCATTGGAGAAAGGGGAAAAAATATAAATAGAGCAATAACTATAATGAGTAGACTTTCTGATGCAAAGAATATAAAGGTAATTTCAGGATTTAGAAGACCAAGATTGGCATATAGGAGGTTTAGAAGGGGGAGATTTACGAAGAGAGTGGTGAAAAGGCCTAAAATAAAGGAAGAAACACCTAATAAAACCAACCAAGAGGAGAATCAACAATAAATGAGGTGATAGGATGCCAGGAAGTAAATCTCCAAGGGGAGAATTTGCAGGAAGAAAGTTAGTATTAAAGAGGAAGAAGTGTAGATGGCACGACTACAAGTATGTAAGAAGAGTTTTAAAGTTGAAGGAGAAGTATGACCCCCTCGAAGGGGCTCCTATGGCAAGAGGTATTGTGATTGAAAAGGTAGGACTGGAGGCAAAACAGCCAAACTCTGCTATTAGAAAGTGTGTTAAAGTGCAGTTGATCAAGAACGGTAGGGTAGTTACAGCCTTTGCCCCAGGAAATCATGCTATTAACTTCATAGATGAACATGACGAGGTAATTATCGAAGGTATTGGAGGTCCAAAGGGACAGGCTAAGGGAGATATTCCAGGAGTTAGGTATAAAGTTGTTATGGTAGGTAAGAACTCCCTGAAGGAACTTGTTAGAGGAAGACAGGAGAAGGTTAAGAGATAATAAAATTAGAGGGGTGAAAGTGTGGAGATCAAGCTATTCAACAGATGGGACACTACCGAAGTTGTTGTTAGAGATCCGAGTTTGAGGAGTTATATAAATATAAGACCCATAATTGTACCTCATACTGCAGGGAGAAACACGAAGAAGATGTTTGACAAAGTTAAGATGAATATTGTAGAGAGACTTGCCAACAACCTTATGAGAAGGGAGCAGAATACAGGTAAGAAACATAAGGCTTTAAAGACAGTTGAAGAGGCTTTTGAGATCATAGAGAAGAGGACAAAGAAGAATCCTGTCCAGGTACTAGTTGAGGCTCTGGAGAATGCAGGACCTAGGGAAGAGACAACTAGAATATCTTATGGAGGTATTACCTTCCTACAGTCAGTGGATGTTTCACCTTCTAGAAGGTTAGATATAGCACTGAGGAATATTGCCCTAGGGGCACAGTATGCTGCACGTAGAAACAAGAAATCCTTTGCAGAGTGCCTTGCCGATGAGATAATATACGCTGCAAAGGGAGATATACAGAGAAGTTATGCGGTAAGAAAGAAGGAAGAGAAAGAGAGAGTAGCAGAATCTGCGAGATAACCTAATTACATATTTATATCCAGAATGTATATCATAAAATATGACATTTTAATCATAAAAAGTTATTAATAATGGGTATTATAATAAAGATTATCATTAAAATCTAAAGGAGGAGATTATGGGAAGAAGGGCAAAGATGGTTGAAAAGATTAAAAAACTAATGGAGATACATGACAGGATCAGGAATATAGGTATCTGTGCTCATATAGATCATGGTAAAACAACTCTATCTGACAACTTACTTGCTGGGGCAGGAATGATCTCCAAGGAACTTGCTGGGGAGCAGCTGGCACTGGACTTTGACGAGGAAGAGGCTGCAAGAGGTATTACTATCTATGCAGCAAACGTCTCCATGGTCCACGAATACGAGGGTAAGGAGTACCTTATTAACTTAATAGACACTCCAGGGCACGTAGACTTTGGAGGGGACGTTACAAGGGCAATGAGGGCTATAGACGGTACCATCGTCGTTGTATGTGCTGTAGAAGGGGTAATGCCTCAGACAGAGACTGTATTAAGACAGGCACTCAAGGAGAAGGTTAAACCTGTCCTATTTATAAACAAAGTAGATAGACTTATAAACGAGTTGAAACTGACACCTGAAGAATTGATGAATAGATTTACAAAGATTATTAATGACGTCAACAAGTTGATACTTAAGATGGCTCCTGAGGAGTTCAGGGATAAATGGATAGTGAATGTAACTGATGGTAGTGTGGCATTTGGTTCTGCCTACTACAACTGGGCAATATCTGTACCCTTTATGAAGAAAAAAGGAGTGTCCTTCAAAGATATTATTAAATACTGTGAAGAAGATAGACAGAGAGAACTTGCTGAGAAGGCTCCACTCCACGAGGTAATTCTAGACATGGTAATTAAACATCTACCAGATCCACCAACTGCTCAGAAGTATAGAATTCCAAATATCTGGAAGGGAGATCTTAACTCAGAGATAGGTAAGGCTATGGTAAACTGTGATCCTGACGGTCCTTTAGCAGGCATTGTAACAAAGATTATAATGGATAAACATGCCGGTGCAGTGGCTGCCTGTAGGCTCTTCAGTGGTAGGGTAAAGCAAGGGGATGAGTTATATTTAGTTGGTATAAAACAGAAGGCAAGGGCTCAGCAGGTTGCTATATTCATGGGTGCAGAGAGGATACAGGTCCAAAGTGTTTCAGCTGGGAACATCTGTGCAATATCTGGGTTGAAGGAGGCAAGTGCAGGAGAAACTATCTGTAAGCCCGATTGTATAATAGATCCACCATTCGAGTCTATAACCCACGTAAGTGAACCTGTTATTACAGTGGCAATAGAGGCAAAGAACACCAAAGATCTTCCAAAGTTAATCGAGGTTCTTAGACAGATAGCAAGGGAAGATAACACTGTAAGAGTGGAGATTAACGAAGAGACAGGGGAACATCTAATCAGTGGTATGGGAGAACTTCATATAGAAGTTATTACAAAGACTAAGATAGGTAGGGATGCAGGTATCGAAGTAGAGGTTGGAGAACCTATAGTAGTATACAGGGAAACTGTAACTGGTAAATCTCCAGTAATAGAGAGTAAGTCTCCTAACAAACATAACAAACTGTACTTCGTAGTAGAACCTTTGGATGAAGGAGTACTTCAGGCCTACAAGGAAGGTAAGATAAAGGATGAGGACTTCAAGAAGAGGACAACACCAGAGGTAGAGAAGGTGCTAGTAGAGGCGGGAATGGACAAGGAAGAAGCTAAGAGGGTAATGTCCATATACGGAGGAAACATGTTCATCAACATGACTAGAGGTATTATCCAGTTGGATGAGGCTAGGGAGTTGTTAATTGAAGGTTTCAAAGAGGCTATGAAAAGTGGTCCTTTAGCTGCCGAGAAGTGTCTTGGAGTGAAGGTTAAACTTGTAGATGCAGTATTCCACGAAGATGCTATTCACAGGGGACCATCCCAGTTAATACCTGCTGTAAGATGGGGTATAAGAGAGGCAATGATGCAGGCAAAACCAGTGCTCTTAGAGCCTATCCAGAAGGTATTCATCAACACACCACAGGACTACATGGGGGATGCAATGAGGGAGATAAGCAACAGAAGAGGGCAGATATTAGATATAGAACAGGAAGGAGATATGACAATTATAAAGGCAAAGGTACCAGTTGCAGAGATGTTTGGATTTGCCAGTGCAATTAGGGGTGCTACTCAGGGTAGGTGTCTCTGGAGTATAGAGTTTGCAGGTTTTGAGAAAGTACCTAACGAATTACAGGATAAAGTTATAAGAGAGATAAGAGAGAGAAAGGGGTTAAAGGTAGAGTAACACATTACCACAAAATATATATATCCCTTTATAATAATAAGTATAGCAATCTTTTTCAAATATATAATAAAATATCTTTTAATTTTTTATTATTAAACAATTGAAAACAAAAAAATAGAACGAGGTAGGAGTATGGCAAAGAAGAAGCCAGTACTAAATGTAGCATTTATAGGACACGTAGATGCAGGTAAATCCACAACAGTAGGTAGGTTACTCCTAGACAGTGGTGCTATAGATCCACAGGAATTGGAGAAGTTAAGAAGAGAAGCTGAAGAAAAGGGTAAGGCAGGATTCGAGTTTGCATATATTATGGACAAGTTGAAAGAGGAGAGAGAAAGAGGAGTAACCATAGACGTTGCCCACAAGAAGTTTGAAAGTAAGAAGTACGAGGTAACAATCGTAGACTGTCCTGGACACAGAGACTTTATTAAAAACATGATTACAGGAGCATCCCAGGCAGATGCTGCAATATTAGTAGTTGATGTAAATGACGCTAAAACGGGAATTCAACCACAGACAAGGGAACACATGTTCCTAATTAGAACTCTTGGAGTAAACCAGTTAGCAGTAGCAATAAACAAGATGGATACCGTCAACTACAGTGAAGAAGAGTATAAAAAGATGAAGGAGATGCTCTCCAACCAGTTGTTGAAGATATTAGGTTACAACCCTGACAACATCCACTTCGTACCTACCGCAGCATATCATGGAGACAACGTTGTTAAGAAGTCAGAAAAGATGCCATGGTATAACGGACCTACATTAGTAGAAGTTATAGACACATTCAACCCACCAGAGAAACCAGTAGACAAACCACTGAGACTCCCAATCCAAGATGTATACTCCATTACAGGAGTAGGTACAGTTCCAGTTGGAAGGGTAGAAACAGGAGTCATGAGACCAGGAGATAAGATAGTATTTGAGCCCGCTGGAGTTACAGGAGAAGTTAAATCAATAGAGATGCACCACGAACCAATACAACAGGCAGAACCTGGAGACAACATAGGGTTCAACGTAAGGGGTGTTAGTAAGAAGGATATTAAGAGAGGAGATGTAGTAGGACATCCAGACAATCCACCAACAGTGGCTTCAGAGTTCACAGCACAGATCGTAGTCCTACAACACCCAACTGTAATTACAGCAGGATACACACCTGTATTCCATGCACATACTGCTCAAGTAGCATGTACCTTTGCAGAACTTCTTAAGAAGTTAAATCCTGCTACTGGTGAAGTTGTAGAGGAAAATCCAGACTATCTAAAAACAGGAGATGCTGCAATAGTTAAAATAGTGCCTACAAAACCAATGGTAATTGAGAATGTAAGAGAAATTCCACAACTTGGTAGGTTTGCAATAAGGGATATGGGAATGACTGTTGCGGCAGGTATGTGTATAGATGTCAAACCAAAGAACAAGTAATATCTTTCTTATTTTTCTTTTTTGAATTAATTTTTTACAATACTATTCTTTTTTATCTATTAATGAGGATGAGATTATGCAGAGGGCTAGAATAAAGTTAAGTAGTACAGATCACAGAGAATTAGATGAAGTCTGTAGGCAGATAAAAGAGATCGCCGAGAAGACAGGTGTTGATATATCGGGGCCTATTCCTTTACCTACGAAGAAGTTAAAAGTAGTAACAAGAAAATCCCCAGATGGAGAAGGTTCCTCCACCTTTGACAGATGGACAATGAAGATACATAAGAGATTAATAGATATTGAAGCAGACGAGAGGACTATGAAACGTATTATGAAGATAAGAATACCAGATTCTGTTCAGATAGAGATTGAACTGAGAAGCTAATTTTAAATAGCCTTAATATTCATAGGTAGATTGCTGTTGCAATAGTATTAAACTATTGCAACAAAAACCTCTTTTTAAAATCCTTATCCCATAGTGGATAAGGAGAAAAATATCGTTATAACTATATTCCGTAGTGGATATAGTGTATTTTGTTCACTTTTATAAATTTATTTAGTTAAAAATTTGATTAAAAAAATAAAAATAATTTTTAGTTTTCCAACGTTTATACTACGACATTAGTTAAAACAGTAATAAAAAAATAGAAAATATAGAAATAGAGTGATATATTTATCTTATTATAAATCCCTTCCTCTGAAACCCCATCCACATCTCCTACCTCTTCCAGGACCTAATCCTCTTCCCCCTCCATCTATCCTATGGATACAATTAGCAGGAGCACCACAGTGTGGGCAGGTTTCAGGTTTTGGGGTCCCATAGGGCACTTCAATTACCTTCTGACAGTTACTACATACGAATTTTTTCATATCCATTATATCCCATTACTCCCTTTTAATATTTCTTAACTCTTCTTCTAATATTTTTAATTCTTCTTTTAAGTATTTTATCCTTTCTCTCAGGTACCTCTCTCTATCTTCTTCTGATATATCTTCGAAGAACAGATCCCATGCATGGACCAATCTACCTCTTTCATCTACGTAGAATGCATGAGGCCCAAATCCACATCTACATGGCCCTACATACCTAAATCTACCGGATATTCTTGGGAATAAAAAGTGTCTATGCATCCCTCTGAAAAACCTCCATCCAAACATGATTTATCACCTTTTATTTTTTTCTAATAATAACACATATGTGTATTAATATATATACTTTTCGGTTTCTATTTATTAAAATAGGTTATTTAATACTTTAAGAGGACATAGATTTTCTATATATAATCAACATATTTTCTAATGGGCACTTCTTATAGACACTCTCTAAGTTCCCTAAATACTCTCCATCCACAAACTTCTTTAACTCCTTCCCTAGAGGGCCCACAAGTATAAATTTAAAGTATTTTTTATACTTACTTAGTACATCTCCTAATTTTTTCTCATTTATTTCCTCACAGGTGCATCCAAAATCTCCACCTATTACAACTACTCCTCTGTTAAACACACTTTTGAAATCTCTTATTGCGTAATCTATAGATTTCACATCAAGACCTGGATTTATATTCTCAACAATAATGGGGTTGTAGGATCTTATATTCATCCTACCTCTAATTTTGAAGTAGTAGATCCTATTAAGTATATTTTCTATATCTAAGAAATTTTCACAGATTCTTATAGCGAAGAGAGAGTTCTCCACATAATGAGTTCCAAAAACACCCCTGTTAAACTCTACAACCTTATCTCTGTATCTGTACTTCAAGGGATACTTGGAGAGAATCTCTAAATTATCACAGTCTATTTCAACTATATTTCCTTCAATACTCCTCCCTGTTCTAAGAGAATATTCCTTAATAACTCTCTTATTTATATATACTTTCTCACCCCATTTCATAGAAGCTACCTTTGCAACAAGAGCATCCCTTAAACCCCCACCTATGGAGTAATTCTCCAGGACATTTATAAGAGCTCCGTATCTACAAGATGTTATGCCCAAAGATACCTCGAATATAAAGAGATCGTAGTTATCTATGGCATCTTTTTCGTATAACCTATCTATATTTTTCAATACTGACACTGGAGTGATAGAGCCTCTATTACTGTTGTTTATAAAAGTCCTGTACTCTCCACTTAGTATGTGATATACAAGTTCCGTGGTAGTGGTTTTTCCCTTCACCCCTGTAACCACTATAAATTTCCTATGTATATTACCGTATTTTTCCCTTATAATCTCTGAGACGGCATCATGGAAAGAAGTAAATTTACAGTCTATGGGACAATGTATTGGAGCTACTACTTCCTGATAATTAGAGATATCTGGTTTCTCCTTACGTGGAACTATTTTTAAATGTTTAATTATATCCCTGTATTTTTTTATGATATTCTTATCTTTCTCTAACTTTCCATAGATATCCCAGAGATGGATGTCTCTATACCCTAAATTGTAGTATTCCCTTGCAACATCCAGTGCTCCGTGGTTTATATCTACAATAAGTATCAACTTTCTTCACCTTATCAATATCCTTTCTTCATTTCTAAATGTCCTTCATTTCCTACCCATTAAACAGTTTATCTATCATCCACTCTACACTGAACTCCTCCAAATCCTCATACCTCTGTCCAGTCCCTAGGAATAAAATAGGTTTCCCAATGGCATAGGCTATAGAGAGTGCAGCACCGCCCTTGGCATCAGCATCTACCTTCGTTAAGATAACTCCCTCAATATTTACAGCCTTATTGAACTCTTCAGCCTGGATTATGGCATCGTTACCTGTGAGGGCATCCCCTACGAATATCACCAGATCAGGTTTTGTCACTCTTACAACTTTCCTAATCTCCTCCATGAGATTTACATTTGTAGCCTGCCGTCCTGCAGTGTCAGCCAGTACCACATCTATACCTCTTGCCTTTGCATGCTCAATAGCATCGTAAATTACAGCTGCACTGTCAGCCCCCCTTTGCTGTTTTATCACCTTAACACCTATTCTCTTCCCATGCTCTTCAAGTTGTTCTATGGCACCAGCCCTGAAGGTATCCCCTGCCGCCAGGACTATAGAGTATCCTTTTTTCTTCAGTAGGTAGGCTAGTTTGGCGATTGTGGTAGTCTTCCCAGTTCCATTTATTCCAACAAACAGTATAACTGTGGGTTCTCCCCTCTTCTTTTTCTCCTCGATAATCTGGTAGATATCTACAGTCTTTTGAGACAATACTTCCTTTATAGCATTCTTCAGAGCCTCTCTAATTACCTCTTCAGGATCTTCCTTAGGTCCTATCTTCCTACCTATTAGTTGATCCCGAAGAGATTGAATAAGTTTTTCGGTAACTTCGTAGGCCACATCAGCCTCCAACAATTCCAACTCTAACTCCTCTAAAACTTCCTCTACATCTTCTTCAGTTAACACAACCTCCTTCCCAAGGGCTCTTTTTATTGTTTTAGTTATTCTAAATCTATCGAAGAAGCCTATATCAGCCTTTTCTTTACTCTCTTTTTTATCCTCCTTTTTTACAGTTGTATCTTCTATCCTAGATTCTTCAGTTTCTTCTTTACTCCCCTTTAAATATATCATCTCACTTAATTTAGACACCGCTTTGTTGAGTTTTTCCTTTAAACTTTTGAACATAATGTCACCATTTTTATAGTTAAAGTTAAAAATATTACAAAGAATATGATTTTCATTATAACAATAATGATATAAATAAAAAAGGGATAAATATGCCAAATGTAGATATATCAAATATCAACATCTCTGCTATATCTCATGCTACAGAAGATGACGATAAAGTATTAGAAGCCATGATCTACTTTTTACCGGAGGATATAGAGGAAGATAGTGTATATATCGAGACTGTTGAAAATGAGGGATGTTTCGGAAATCCAATAAAGATCCACACCATTACTATAAATAAAGGTAAGGTTGCCAAGAAGGTATTTAAACATATCATGGAGTTGATAAAATCTAAGGAAAAAAATGTAAATAAGTTAAAAGGGGACATAGATTTGAGAGTAGAAAAAAGTAAGATATACCTTAGATTTAATAAACAGAAAGCTTATCTTGGAGAGTGTGATCTAGTTGATGGAGACGATACAGTAAGGATAGTGATAAACTTTAAGATATTCTCCCCTAAGAATAAAGAAGAGAAGGTTAAGGAGATAGTGTTAAAGGAGTTGGAGTAATATATTAATTATTATAAGAATAAACACTGAAAAGAGTTGAAAAAGATAGGTACCTTTTGAAATCTGGAATTGTTATTGGGTTTTCTTTCCTTTTATGGTTTAATCCTTTTTACTATTAACAATTTTTTATTATTTTTTTATAAAATTTTATTACTATTTTACTGTTTTTTACAATTTTCACCAACTTAATAAAAATTTAAAAGGTGTACCTATGAAAAGTATAGTTGTAGATTTCAACAAATTTAAAATGATAACAGATGTTAAATTAAAAGGTGATTCCTTAAACATTGAGATATGTAAAAATTACGAGATATTCCTCCCCCTAGATAAAATACTGGATCACCACTATCTATTAGAAGATAAAAAACTTCTAATAGAAGGTAAAATAACCGAGTATAAATTACACTCTCTGAAGGCCAGTATCCTCAATCTTATCTCACTCTCTATCTCCCAAGGTATGAAGAGTAAAATAACTGGGAGAAAAACATACTACATATGTGAGCCAGTACCTCTACTGGGACATACTGCCTTTGGTTTAATAGATAGAGGGACTAACATTATTCAAGTTAGAGGATTATGCGGTTGCAACATAAACTGTCCCTTCTGTTCCGTTGATGAAGGTAGATACTCCAAGACTAGGAAGAACGACTACTACGTAGATATGGATCATTTATTAAAGTGGTATCTGAAAATAGTGGAAGTTAAAGGTAATAAACACCTGGAGGCACACTTAGATGGGCAGGGGGAACCAACACTATACCATCCTCTACCAGATCTTGTGCAACACCTCCATGAGATCAACAGTAAAGGGGATGGAATAGTAACTATCCAGACAAACGGAGTAGGTTTAACCTACAAATTGATAGACGAATTAGAAGAAGCTGGACTACACAGAATAAACCTATCCATAAACGCCATAGATGAAAAGATGAGTAGAGCCTTAGCAGGTAGTAGATCCTACGATATAAAACGTATATTGGAGATAGCGGAGTACATCAAGAATACAAAGATACACCTTCTGATAGCACCTATACTCCTCCCAGGTATAAACGATGAAGAGTTCAAGAAGGTGATAGATTACGCTGTAGAGTTGGAAAGGAGGAACCCTCAAAATACTATAAATCCCATCACAGGTAGAAAGGATCCAATACTTGGAGTCCAACTATGTCTGATATACCAGTTCGGTAGAAAGATGAAGAAAATGAAGGTGTGGAATTTTAAGAAGTTCTATAAACTACTGAAAAAGTACGAAGAAGAGTACAGGAAAAAAGGTGTAGATATCCAACTGATAACTCCACTCTCCAAGACTTTTGGGAGTCATAGAAGAAAGAGATTTCCTATACCTTTCAAGGTAAATAGTAAAGTTAAAGCTAAAGTAATACTGGATGGGAGGATCAAAGGGGAAATAATTGGATGTGCTAAGGATAGACTTATACAGATAATAAATGTAGGAGATCCTGAGAGATGGATAGGGAAAGAAGTTAAGGTAAGGATACTTAGTACTAAAGATGGAGTATTTGTAGGGGAGTTGTCTCATTGAAAGAAAGCATCCAACGTCATCTGTTTTCCTTTAGTTTCTTTTTTATCCTTTTCTTTTTCCTTTTTCTTTTTATTTTCCTCTTTTTTTACCTTCTCATTCTTAGTATCTTTAACCTTAATCTCCTTCTTTTCAACCTTTTTATACTTTTTCTCTTTATCCTTAATATCCTTTAGTATCTTGAATATCTTCTTTGCAGTGTCCTTATCTGTTAAATACTCTACTTCATCCTCTGTAAATTCGTAGAAATCTACTATCTTGGCTCCTAATTTAGAATTCTCCTTAAGTATGGTAGATAGATAATGGAGATCTTCCCTAGCCCTTTTAATGGATACATGAGTTTTTTCACTGATCTTGGAGAGTATTTTCTTTAAGATTTCTCTCTCCGATTTAACCTGCAAAAGTTTATTAAATACCTTTGGCCTTACATAGGGAGTAAATCCTCTATACTTCTCCTCCTTTGCAAGGGCCACTCCAGCAGTCATGAGACTTGAAGCGTATCTCCAGAAGCTGTAATTCTGTCTCCTGTTTGCCCTCCCTAAAAAGAGATCTGCTTTTGAGAGGTAGTCGTAGGCGGTGGCAACTTCGTTCATCTTCTTATACTCCCTTGGAATATTTTCAGCCAGCCACTCTTCTAAGGTTTCAAGATCTTCCTTAAAATCCCAGAGTGCAAGTAGTGCGATGTTGTAGTGAGTAGTTTTTAGTATCATCCTTATAGTATCGAAAATAGTCTTTTCAACGTTTCTACTGTCTAACTTCTTGGCATCTTCTAAACTTAAACTGCCTCCAAGTGCCAAAGATTCCAGATCGTTAATTGCAGCCCTCAGATCTCCCTCTGCATGTCTTGCTATAACTCTAAGGGTATCTTCATCTATATCTAAACCTTCATTACGTGCAATTTTTTTTAAGACGGAGAAAATCACAGTTGTAGGTATTGGCTTTAAGTTAATAACTTTACAACTCTCCCTGAGAGGCTTAAGGGATGGTTTGTAGATATCATTTGCAGTCAGTATCAGCGGGTTTTTTGCAACTTTTACTATTTTCAGTATCTCTTTTAAACCACCTTTGTCACTACTTCCAGATATACCATCTACCTCATCTAACACTATAAGTATCCTCCTACCGAAGATGGACTTAGATCCTGAGGCACTTCCTACTATACTTCTGATAACTTCAGCACTCCTTCTATCACTTGCATTTAACTCTATTACATCGAAGTTATAATCCCTTCCAAGAGCCTTAGCCATTGTTGTTTTACCACATCCTGGGGGGCCGGCAAGGAGGACAGGTTTTCTTTCTTTACCACTGATGAAATCCTCCATCCATCTTTTCAACTCCTCTTTAGCCACCTTGTTACCAGCTACTTCATCTAAGGTTTTCGGCCTGTACTTCTCAACCCAGTTCATGTAATCACCAAAAAGATTTATTGTAAAAAGATAAAAAATTAGAAGAATTAAAAATGTTTTATACCCAATAGGGAATTTTATTTTATCCTTCCAATACTCAAGAATATCTTTTTTTTAATTTTAATTATTTTATACTAATAAAATAAGTAGGAGTTGCTAAGAAACGATAGTAAGATTTTTTACTCTTAATACCTAATTTACTCTTTTAGATGTTTGGATACTATCTCGAAGTTTGATATAAATAACTTTGTTTAAGACTATATTAACTAATAACTAAGTATATCTATTACTTTAATTAGTATTTTGTTGTTCTGAGAATTCTAACAAAAATTAAAAACATCCAAGTGATACCATGTGTGGCATATTTGGGGCTTACTCTTTCTCCGGAGAGGATGTAGTTAAAAAGATATACTACGGTCTCTATGCATTACAACATAGAGGACAGGAAGGAGCAGGGATTGCTGTAAGTAATGGAAAGAATATTTACAGTTATAAGGGCCTTGGATTAGTTTCTGAAGTGTTCAGTAAAGAAGTGATAAATTCTCTGAGGGGACAGGTAGGTATAGGGCATGTTAGATATTCCACTACAGGAGGTACCTTCGTGGAAAACTGTCAGCCCTTCATCGTAAATAGTACTCTTGGTAATTTAGCAATAGCTCATAATGGGGATATCCTGAACTCCCATATATTAAGAGAAGAGTTGGAGAAACAGGGGCATATATTCACATCTTCAACAGACTCTGAGGTTATAGCTCACCTACTTGTGAAGGAATTATTGAGGACAGGGGATATTATCCGATCTATAGAAGAAGTTTCAAAAAAGATCGTAGGGGCCTACTCACTTGTTATCCTCTACAATAACAGTCTTATTGCTGTAAGAGATCCCTACGGTTTTAAACCTCTATGTATAGGGAAAGACGAGAAGGATAACTACTATATCTCTTCTGAGAGTTGTGGTTTAGATGTTATAAATGGAGAACTTATAAGGGATGTATCTCCAGGAGAAATTATAATAATAAACAGAAATGGTATTGAAACCTACAGGATAGAAGAAAACCCAGGAGGATCCACATGTATGTTTGAGTATGTCTATTTCGCCAGACCAGATTCTATAATAGATGGTATAAGTGTTTATAACGTTAGGAGGAGATTAGGAAAGGTACTTGCCAAAGAGGAACCCTGTGAGGGAGATCTTGTATCTCCTGTCCCAGACTCTGGAGTAACTTCTGCTATAGGCTACTCTGAGGAGTTGGGCATTCCTTACTACGAGGCACTGATAAAGAACAGATATGTAGGTAGAACCTTTATTCTTCCATCTCAGGAAGAGAGGGATCTCGCTGTGAGGTTGAAGTTGAACCCTGTAAAACCTATAATAGAAGGCAAAAGAGTAATATTGATCGATGACAGTATAGTGAGAGGTACAACCTCTAAGAGGATAGTCAATATAGTAAGAAAAGCTGGAGCAAAAGAGGTACATCTTAGGGTAGGCTCTCCAAGAATAATCTCTCCCTGCTACTACGGTATAGATATGCCAACTAAGGAGGAGTTAATTGCCAGTTCCAAGTCCCTCGAAGAGATTAGGAGATATATAAATGTGGATTCCTTAGGCTATCTCAGTGTTCAGGGGTTGATAAGAGGTATAGGAAGAGAGGATCTCTGTTTAGCCTGTGTCACAGGGAGGTATCCAACTGACGTATCCTGTAAGTTTTGTTGTAAATAAAAGATTATAATATTCCAGTTCCTATTAAAAATCTTATAAAAAAATTTAACAGTTATTACAATTATTGTGTATATATTATAATAATAATGAAGTTAAAAAATAACGAAAACTGTTTCAAAACTTCTATTCTCTTCAAATATAGATGTATTCTCTTCTACTTTTTAAATATTTGGAAAAAAAGAGTTCTCTTAAATAGGACTATAGTAAAATGATTATAAAAATAAAAAATTAAAAAATTAGAATAAAGAGAGTAGATATTCCAGGAGATAATAGGAGATTTACTCTTTTTACCCATATATCTTACTACAAAAAATTTAAAACCCTCTTTTTGCCATGTATTGGATTATCCTTGCAAATGCAGGTCTCGTAATAAATACTCCTATAAGTACTCCAATTATTGTAGTAATTGCAAATCCTTTTAACATTCCTATACTCATAACAAAGAGTGGGAGCATTGCTGCGATAGTTGTCCCTGCAGCTGCAAATATTATAAAGAACGCTCTCCTAATACTACTTTTAATTTTTTTTGATCCCTTAGATAAGGTTTCATCGGTAATGACGATCTGGTCATCTACTCCTGTACCTACAGAGGCTATAATTCCTGCAATAGACGCTAAATCCAGTCTCCAATTTATCAGAGATGCCACTCCAAGTATAATTAAAATCTCAGAGGCACAGGTAATAAGTATGGGAATTATAATTGAAGGTTTTTTATATCTAATTGATATAATAGCACCTACAGCAAGGAATGCAAAAAAACCTGCTATTAACGCTCCCTTTATAAACTCTTCTCCTAAGGTTGGTGATATGGTATTTATATATTCTATTTCCAATTTTACTGGAAGAGATCCTGATTTAAGTGCAGTATAGATAGCCCAAGCTTCATCTATGTCTTCCTTAGTAGGATTGTTCCCTGCCACTGTAATTATCTGATCCTTATGGGGCTTTCCATCTGCTAAACCTGGCGATAGTACTGGAGCACTTATCAACTTACCGTCCATGTAGAGTTCTACTCTATGGCCAGCTTTTCCATAGGCCACCTCTGCAAACTTCCTAGCTCCTTCATCCGTCAATTTAAGTACCACTCCATAGCCATTTGGTGTTAAGGTAGGTTTCTCTACATACTCTATATCTCTTCCAGTGTAGGCAGTTATATTGTCGATCTTTGCTACAAATACTCCCTGCTGAGTTAAGATCTTTTTTATCCTCTCCACATCTGCATTCTTTGGGATTTCCACTACAATCTCGTCGTTGCCCCTAGAGTATACGGTAATATCGCTTAAACCGTAGGTATTGAGCCTACTTCTAAGTACCTCGGTGATTATAGTCATATTCTCCTGGGATACTGCTTTACTGGTTTTCAGTACTATAATAGTACCTCCACTTAGATCTACTCCAAAGGATATACCCTTAAAAGAAATTATAAGTATTGAAAGTATTACAGACACAACTAGTATCAATATCTTACTATCCTTCAGTATATTCATCTCTATCCCTCAAATTGAATTTATTTTCTCTTCCTGTACTCCAAGAGGTAGTACTTTAATATACCAACGTTTGTCAGCCAAGTTGTCAGTAGATCTGCAGTCAATCCAAAGAGTATAACTAGAGCTATATTTCTCAGTAGGATTGCTGCAGGTACTATATAGGTAACCACTACGTAGAGAACAAGCATGGCCACTATGGTGGTTAAGGACATGGTTATACCAGTTTTCATGGCCTCTCTTATCCTTTCCTCTATATTTCCAACTTTTCTCTTTAACACCCTTGTGGTCAGTAATATGTCTGTATCTACACTGTAGCCTATGAGCATAAGTAGGGCTGCAATTGTTGCTGTAGAGATAGGCACACTGAATATACTCATAAGACCCAACGCCATAACTATATCGGACACTGCAGCGAGGACCACTGCCAAGGATGGTATAAGAGATCTAAATACCAGATACACCACAACAGCCATAAATAGAAAGGCGAAGGTAATAGCTTTTAACCCATCACTCCAGAATCTCTTACTTAATGTAGGGCTTATTTCCTTCTGGGAGTATTTGAGTTCCTCTAAGTTAGATACCTGGAAGAATTTTTTCAGCCCATTTATGATCTTGTCAGTATCTACGTTGCTCCCAGCCCTTATTATAATAAAGGTCCCAGAAGGAGAAAAAGATTTCTTTACCTCAACATCTGGAGGAAGGTATTCTTTTAATTTTTCCACATTTACATCTTTGGGGACGGTAATTGTTATCTCTACACCACCACTTACATCTATACTCTCCTTTAACCCATGTGTATATACAATTATCACTGAGATTAAAGTTAGTATCACGGGAACAAGTGCCAGTACCTTGTAATCCAACTTCATTTAAATACCTCCTTATAATTAAATCGGTGATAAAAATAAAAATATAAAAATTATATAAATAATAAATAATGGGAAACTTTAGGATTAAACCTTTAAATTAAACAGTACCTTAGCATTTATATAAGACACCTTTTTAATAATCTCTTCCTCTATCTCCTCCATCTTCATCTTTAGAACAGTCCTTGGAACAGCTAAAATATCGGAAGGTGCTGAAGAAGAGTCGCTATTTAATAGGGATCTATCTCCTTCATATTCTTTAACTATCTCTACCACTTCCCCTGGTGTTAACTTGCCGGGTTGTACAGTGAGCCCTATATACATCCCCCTGTCGTATATCATCGAAACTGTCTCCTTATTACAGTGATCTATTACTATCCTTCTCTCCATATCCTTCTTTAAACTTAGGGAGTCAATAATCTCCAATATAGTTTTTGTAACTTCCTTTTTGTTTCTCCTAGGAGTATGGACAACTGCCGGCAAGTTTAACCCCTGAGCTATCAACAACTGCCTCTCAAAAACTTCTATCTCCTCTTTACTACTCTTCTCTAAACCTATCTCTCCAACACCTACTACATGTTTATTTTTTAGATATTCCTTCAACATACTGTAATTTACATCTGGTGGTATCATCCTGGGATGGATACCTAAGCAGACGAATACCTTTAAACCATTCTTCTTCCCTCTTTCTATCTCACCTTCTATTAATCTATCAAAGTGAGCTCTAAGAACATCCATAGAGTAGGGCTTTAAGGGATCGTGGGCCAAGGTAATAACTCCATCTAAGGAAAGTGCCATCCTTTCAAAATCTTCATAGGGCCTTGTATCTGAGTGGATGTGTGTATCTATCATATTTTCCACCTTAGTAATTTTCTTAATTAACATTTTTTTAATTATTATCTAACGTTTAAATATTTTATAGTTAAAACTTATAAAGAGAGATTTCGGTGAGACAGTTTTTTCCTAAGGATATTATGAGTTGAGTGAAGATAAAGGATATAAAAGGATATAATAGAATAAAAGGAATCTCAGGAAGGGATAAAGATAAAGCCGTAAGGTATCAGAAATAAGGAAAAGAGGTTTGGATAAGTCTATTCACTTATAGAAAAATCACTGACTGATTCTCAATACCTCTCCAAATAACCCGAAGGTTTTGGCATCCGTTATCTTCACATCTATAAAGTTTCCAACCTTTAGGCCATCCTCCCAATTAAACTTCACTACCTTACAGTTATGAGCAATACCTTTTCCCTTCTCGGTGATAAGCACCTTTAAAGTTTTACCAATATACTTTTTGTTATTCTCGTAACTAAGTTCCCTTCTTAACTTATCTAAAATCTTCGATCTCATCTTTCTTATTTTGGTATCTATCTGTTTCATCTTGGCAGCTAACGTATGTCTCCTTGGAGTATATTTGGCTCCATGGATGTAGTCAGGTTTTATCTTCTTCAACACCTCCAAGGTGTTCTCAAAGTTCTCCTCACTCTCTGTGGGAAACCCAACAATTATATCTGTGTTAAAGTTAAGATCTTTTACCTTTCTCTTAAACTCTTTAACTATATCTATAAACTCATCTACTGTGTATTCTCTCTTCATATCTTTTAGCACTTTATCATCACCACTTTGAAGAGGTAAATGTAGGAACTTTGCTATCTTATCACTTCTATAGCAATCTAAGAGATCGTCTATAATCTCAGGTACGTTTTTGGCATGCATCATTCCTATTCTCATAGTATAGACACCTTCAACCGAGAAGATAATATCCTTCAGTAGATCTGGAAGAGTATATCCCTTATCAAACCCGTAGCATGCAGTATCTTGGGCTGTTATAAGTATGTGCTTTACTCCACTATCTACGTACTCCCTCGCCTTTTTAACTAGAAGATCCTTATCGTAGGATAGGAGATCTCCTCGGGCAACCTTCACTATACAGTATGTACACTTCCCAACACACCCCTCAGAGATGGGAAGAGGCATAATTAACCCCTCAGGTTTTAGATATTTCAGTTTCTCATTTATATTTACATTTGAGGGTCTAGATACCCCCTTATCTTTGAAGTGCCTATAGATCATTTCTCCACTTAGATGAGCTTCTCTAGGCATTATAAGGAGATCGGCCTTATCAATAACTTTCTCCCTTAGGGCTTTTGGCATACATCCTGCAACTACAATCTTCTTGTTTAGAGATCTGAAGTACTCTATCCTGGAGATCATCCTGTTCTCAGTCTCCAATCTAACTACACAGGTATTGATAACTACAATATCTGCATCCTCCACGGTATCTACTATTTGGAAATCTTTAAATAGTTTCAGTGAGTTTTTTATAATTTTAGTATCTGCGGTGTTGAGGGTGCATCCATAACCTTCTATGTAGATATTCATAACCTTCACCTTTGATATTTAGTAACAATTATAATATTCTAATATATAAATCCTAAAATACAAAATTATAATCCTGAACTCATTATATATTTAAACAACAATGTCAGGAAACCTCAACAAATTACTGGCTCTGACAAAAGTTACTCACTCTAAGAAAATAATCAATAAAAATCGAAACTATTAACTATATCTCCAAATATTTTTTCTAAACATTAGAATATGGTGAAAGATTCCTGTCGTGATATTGTTATTCGAAGGTTCTCTTCTTCCAACTATCCGAGTTGATATAAAAATTGCCTATCTCTTTATATTTTATTTTTTAATAACTTTTCTATTATATTATTCAAATATTTATAATATACTCTAAAACAAAGTAATATAAAAAAATAAAAAAGTAAAAAAAGTGAATTTTCTATAAATTCTCCTTCGCAGAAGTTTTTTATTTCGTTTATTAATTTTTTGTTTTTATTTGATAAAAAATAATAAAAGGAAGTAAAGCATTGACTGTATCTATGTCTCACGATATTTCCTGAACATTAAGGAAGGTGAGAATTCTATTGTGTGATATAAAGGATATCTTAACAGTTGTAGTAGATATTTTGGGAAATTCTCTTTTCTCTAATGCCAAGAGTAGGAGGATATATTTATATTCAGGTGGATGGAATTTTTTATTTTTTAATTATTTTTAAACTATCACTTTTGATGAATATTGGGGTAATATTATTTATAATTATTATTTAACTATAAAGATTAAAAAAGAACTCCAATATAGTACTTCAAATACTTAGAAAGTGATAAAATTTTCCTAAGTAGGTAGTGTACTTTCGATATTATATAGTTGAGAGTTAAATACTATATAAGGTTTTAATGGGGGTGATTCTATGCATCTACTGACACTCTATCATTTAGAGAGGAAAGATATTCTAAACATCATAGAAGATGGTATCTATTTTAAAAAACATAGGGGAAAAGAGGATCCTATACTAAAGGGTAAAACAATAGCAATGATATTCGAGAGTCCCTCTACCAGGACGAGGATAAGTTTTGACATAGCAATAAGGGAGTTGGGAGGACACTCTCTAATACTCAACGTTGGAGAGATTCATCTGGGGAAGAAGGAAAGTATAAAGGATACTGCCAAAGTTCTAAGTAGATACGTCCACGGTATTGTTGCAAGAGTGAAGAATCACCGGATTTTAGAGGAGTTGGTAGAGTATGGAAGTGTCCCTGTCATCAACGCCCTTAGTAACCTCTCCCATCCCTGTCAAATACTTGCAGACCTCCTAACGATATATGAGTATAAAGGTAAGTTTAAAGGCCTTAAACTCGCCTTCCTTGGGGATGGAAACAACGTCTGCAACTCATTGATAGTAGGAGGTACCTTAGTTGGAATGGATGTATATGTGGCTACCCCAAGAGGTTATGAACCTAATGGAATGTTTGTAAAGAAGAGTTTTGAAATTATAGATAGATATGGAGAAGGTAGTTTAACACTGACTAACGATCCTATAGAAGCTGTTGAGGATGCTGATATTGTATATACAGACGTATGGATAAGTATGAGTGATAAAAATAAAAGTATAGAAGAGGTTAAAAAGATATTTCCTCCTTATCAGGTTAACAGTAAACTTCTAAGTTATGCTAAGGATGACGTCATTGTAATGCACTGTCTCCCTGCAAGTAGGGGGATGGAGATAACAGACGATGTAATAGATGGAGAACACTCTGTAGTGTATGATGAAGCAGAGAATAGACTCCATGTACAGAAGGCTGTATTTAAATATATATACTCAAAGGGTTAATATTCTATTCTTCCTTTTTTATATTCAATAGATTTTTTTCTTCCCTCTCTCTAACAGCTTTCTCTATTATCACATTCTTAGGTAGTACCAATATCCTGTTGTTACATACTCTAACTATTTTACCTCCCATTTTTACAGTTTCATCTCTTAAGTATTTAATGACATTTAAATATTTTTCATCTAAACACTTCTCCAGATCTACGGTATTTGCAATTACTATGCATCCATTCTCTACCCACACCAATATCTCGTTAGCATCCTTCTGATTCTCTAGATCTAAAACTTTTATCCTGATAATATTATCCTCTTCTTCATCAATATCTAAATGGAGTTCTTCATACATCTCAACTGGCAAAATATCGTTGTTAGGTTTTTTTCCAAATTCTATATTTTTCTCCTCTCCTTTTAGGAGTTTCAAAAGAGATTTAAATACCATACCCTCACCATTTCTCTTTTAAATTATAGTTTTTAAGATGTTGGTAATGGCATCTATTAGATCAGATATTCCCTCATAGGTCACTGCGGATGTGAAGATACACCTGTTATTTAGCCTATCTTCAACGTACCTTTTCAACTCTTCCCTACTCCTACTATCTAGCAGATCACACTTATTTATTACCACTATAATAGGTTTTTGATAACGGAATTTAAGACTATGATGAATCTTCTCAAAACTTTTAAGTAACCCTTTTTCCCCATCTATAACATGAATGATAAGGTTTGCATCTTCTATCTCCCTGTAGGTTCTTTCCAACACCTTTCCAACCATTACAGGGGATCTCTTCTCACCTGTAAAGAGCCCTCCTAGATCTACAAATATCACATCTACCATCTTTGGATGTCTCTTAGATCTACCACACTTCAACCGTCCCCAGAACTTCCGCACTGGGTTCTTGGTAGTACCTCCTACCTCAGAAACTCTTGAAATATTTTTTCCAAAGATAGCATTTATTAGAGCAGATTTCCCTGAATTCTCAGGCCCTATCATTACAACCTTAAATATCTCTTCCCTATATACATCTTCCATAGTTATCTTATTAATTTTTTAATCTCCATTATTATAATAATTTTTATTATTTATCTTTAACCCTTAATAACACCTATAGGTTTCATCCTACAGACCTTCATGGATATACCTATATTATGGACTATATCTGCCACAATATCTATATCTTTGTAAGCTTCGGGACACTCTTCTGCAAGAACCCCTTTAGAATCAGCCATAACGTATATACCCATACTCTCTAACTTACTTTTAATTTCCTTTGAACTGTAGATCTTCACTGCTTTAGCCCTACTAAGTACTCTACCTGCTCCATGTGCAGTGGATCCAAAGGTCTCCTCCATGGCTCTCTCTGTACCGTGCATAAGGTAGGATGCACTTCCCATATCTCCCGGAAGTATAATTGGCTGGCCAACACTCTCGTACTTTGAAGGTATGTCTTCACAACCTGGCCCGAAGGATCGTGTAGCACCCTTTCTATGCACCATTAACCTTTTCAATTTACCATCTACTTTATGCACCTCCCTCTTTGCTATGTTATGAGCTACGTCGTATATAATGTCCATCTCTAGATCTTCTGCAGGTATTCTCAGTACATCCTCGAAACTTTCCCTTACCCAGTGAGTTATAAGTTGTCTATTTGTCCAGGCATAATTTGCACCACAGTTCATGGCCTTAAAGTACCTTATACCTTCTTCCGAATTTATTGGAGCACAGGCCAACTGTCTATCAGGTAGTTTTATACCATATTTTCTAGCAGCTTTCTCCATGTATCTAAGATAATCTGCACATATCTGATGGCCCAACCCCCTTGAACCACTGTGAATCATTACCAATACCTGGTCCTTCTCAACACCGTATACCTTTGCAACTCTATCGTCAAATACCTCATCTACGTACTGAATCTCCAAGAAGTGGTTACCACTGCCTAAGGAACCTAACTGGGGCAGTCCTCTCTTCTTAGCACTGTCTGATACTAAGGAGGCATCAGCGTTCTTTATACATCCATTCTCTTCTATATACTTAACATCCTTCTTCCATCCATACCCATTTTTAATTGCCCAGTAAACACCTTCCTCGAGTACATCATCTATCTCTCCCATACTTAACTTTATCTTCCCTTTACTCCCTAAACCTGATGGTATGTTTCTAAAGAGAGTTTTAACTAACTCCTTTATAAAGGGCTGAACCTCTTCTCTTGTAAGATTCGTCCTTATAAGCCTAACACCACAGTTTATATCGAAACCTACTCCCCCTGGACTTATTACACCATCCTCCTCATCAAATGCTGCGACTCCACCTATACAGAACCCATAACCGTAGTGACAGTCTGGCATAGCCAGGGAGTACTTCTGAATTCCAGGAAGACAGGCTACATTTGCCACCTGCTCCAAAACTTCCTTCTCCAACTGTTCAACAAGTTTATCGTTTAGATATAACCTTCCAGGAACCAACATACATCCTTTATAATTCTTCGGAAGTTGCCAGATATATTCATCGATTTTAACTAATATGTCTTCCAAGGTATCACCTTAATTTTTTTAATTTTAAATTAATGTAACCATAACTGTATAAAAAGATAAAAATAAATAAAAAATCCTAAGATAATTAATAATAATGGGAAATATATGAAGATCTTTTCTGAACACTGGAATAAAGAAACTGTATTAGAGGTATTCAGAGAACCGTCTTCCTCCAATCTTCAGGGGGGGATATAACTGTTCTTTTATTTTCTAACGACCATTTTTTATTATTAATTATTTTTTAAAATTATTTTTTCTAAATATTTATGACTTCTAGTGGGAACAGAGGTTAAATATCAGAAAGTTAAATATTTTTAAGGTTTATCAAAAAACTTTCATCATCGTATATTGTAGTCGTAGTAATATTCCTCTACAAACCATAGTATGTTGTACTTCTTCGCCAGGACAAATAACTTCTCTACAACTTCCCTGTTCCCTCTCTCGAATATCTCATGGAGTATCATATCCAACATATCGTATAGTTCTTCGTCCTCAAAATAAGAAGAAGATAGTATATCTTCCAAAAGTTTAAGTAATTCTTCATCCTTGGAGTTTTTTAAAAACCTATTCCTTAGAAATGATTTAAAGGTATAGATATTTTTCCTCTCGTATGGAATAAGTTTTAAAATAGAACGACCTTCCTCTAAGAGATTGCTGTCCTTCTTAATAATTACTTTCCATAGGTTGTATTCTACAACTACATTCCTTAAGATCTCCAATATTTCTTCTTTCGATTTCTTTTTCAAATCTTCAAATATCTTATCTCCATCTACATAATCATTGTTTAAAAAAGCCTCTATAAGAGCATAGGCATGTTTGCAGTTGTATCTATAGGAACAGGAACAGGTACCTGAATAATCCTTCAAATCTACAACAGTATTGTAGAGTTCTCCACCCAATACTTTACCGTATAGTTTGTTACCAAACTTTACACAGTATTTTACCAAGTTGTTTCTATAATAGTTTCTACCTCTCTCTCTTATCTTACTTTCATATATCCATTTATACTTCATAGTATAACCATAATAAAATTTTTATAATATAAATAATTTTTTATTAAATAAAATTAAACTTATGAAATATAATAATACTTTGTTATATAATCTCTTTTTTAATTCTATTATACTTTAATCGGACCTAAATTGGAGGGCTAAATATGTGTGGCATTATTGGATTTATAAGTAGAAAGAAGAGGTTGATAAGAGGAGATAAGATAGCGATAGCATTAGATAGTTTAAAGGAGAGGGGAAATGGACAAGGTTCAGGATACGTAGGTTATGGAATTTATCCAGAATATAAGGATTACTATGCCTTACATGTTTTCTTAAAGAACATCCCTACTTACCATCAGATAATAGATAAGATAAAAAATATACTGAGTAAATATGGGGTTGTAGTCAAGGATGAAGAGATCCCGGTAAAGGAAGGGGTTTTAAAAAAGGAGTTTATACCTTGGAGGTTCTTCTACGACTTTCACGACTCCTACAAGGATATTGAAAACGATCTAATGGTAAATATAGTTATGGAGATAAACGACAGGGTTAATGGAGCCTTTGTATTCTCCAGTGGTAAGAACTTAGGTGTCTTCAAGGCTACAGGATGGCCTAAGGAAGTGGCAGAATTCTACAGGTTGGATGAGTACGAGGGTTATATGTGGCTGGCTCATGCAAGGTATCCTACAAACACGAGAGGTTGGTGGGGAGGCGCCCATCCTTTCAATATACTCAACTGGTCTGTTGTACATAATGGGGAAATAACAAGTTACGGCACAAATAAGAGGTATGTGGAGAGTTTCGGTTATAAGTGTAAGATGTTCACAGATACAGAGGTTGTGGCCTATATCTTCGACCTTCTCATTAGGAAACATAAACTACCTGTGGAGTACGCCCTAAGTGCCATAGCACCTAAGTTCTGGGATGAGATAGATAGGATGGATGAGGAGGAGAGGAGGATACATGAAGCAATAAGGATGACCTACGGTCCGGCAGCTCTAAATGGACCCTTCGCTATAGTGGTTGGTACCCATGAAGGAATGATATTTATGAATGGAGATATAGAGAAAAACAATACCATGATAGGACTTACGGATAGAATAAAACTTAGACCTCTTGTAGCCGCTGAGAAGGATGATTTAGTATTTGTATCCAGTGAGGAAGCTGCCATAAGAAGAATATGTCCTGAATTAGATAAAGTGGAGATGCCTAATGCTGGGTCTCCTGTAATCGTTAGAATAGAGTAAAGAGTAGAATATAGAGGAGGAGTGTAAAATGATACCCTCAGCAGTTCCACCAAAGTACAAGGTAGAAATAGATAGAGATAGGTGTATGCTCTGTGGGAGATGTGTAGAGGAATGTTCCTGGGGAGTTTATAGAAAGGAAAAGGATAGAATAGTCATATACTCCAATAGATGTGGAGCCTGTCAGAGATGTATAGTTATGTGTCCAAGAGATGCTATAACGGTAAGGAAAAATACAACATGTTGGAGAGATCACCCACTTTGGACAGCAGAAGTAAGGGAAGACATTATAAATCAATCTAAGACTGGCTGCGTATTACTAAGTGGTATGGGAAATGCTAAGGAGTATCCAACCTATTTCGACCGTATAGTCCTAGATGCCTGTCAGGTGACCAACCCATCTATAGATCCCCTTCGAGAACCTATGGAATTGAGAACTTATATAGGAAAGAAACCAAAAAAGTTAGAGTTTGAATTTGTAGAGGAGGAAATAGACGGTAAAAAAATTAAGAAAGCTAAGTTAAAAACTAAAATAGCACCTAATTTAAAGTTGGAGACACCTATCATGATAGCACATATGTCCTATGGGGCCCTGTCTTTAAATGCTCATTTAGCAATGGCAAAGGCTGTTAAGGAGTGTGGAACCTACATGGGTTCTGGAGAAGGGGGTCTCCATAAGGCACTCTATCCATATGCAGATCATATAATTACTCAGGTGGCAAGCGGTAGGTTCGGGGTAAATGTGGATTACTTAAACAGAGGAGCTGCAATTGAGATAAAGATAGGACAAGGTTCAAAACCTGGAATAGGAGGCCATCTACCGGGAGAGAAGGTAACTGCAGAGGTTTCTATGACAAGGATGATCCCTGAAGGTACTGATGCCATATCTCCAGCCCCACACCACGATATCTACTCTATAGAAGATTTGGCACAGTTGGTAAGGAGTTTGAAGGAGGCAACAAGATGGAAGAAACCTGTCTTTGTAAAGATTGCAGCAGTACATAACGTAGCAGCTATTGCAAATGGTATTGCAACATCAGATGCAGATGCAGTTGTAATAGATGGATTTAAGGGAGGTACAGGAGCAGCTCCAAAGGTATTCAGAGATCATGTTGGGATACCTATAGAGATGGCAATTGCAGCAGTTGATGAAAGACTTAGGGAAGAAGGTGTTAGAAACGAGGTGAGTATTATAGCCAGTGGAGGTATTAGGAACTCTGCAGATGTGTTTAAGGCTATAGCCCTTGGAGCGGATGCAGTATATATTGGAACTGCAGCTATGGTGGCCTTAGGTTGTAGAGTATGTGGTAGATGCTACACTGGACAGTGTGCCTGGGGTATTGCAACACAGAGACCTGAGTTAGTTAACAGGTTAGATATTGAGGAAGGAGCTAGGAGAGTGGCAAACCTTATAAAGGCCTGGACTCTCGAGATCAAGGAGTTACTTGGAGCGGCTGGAATTAATTCTATAGAGAGTTTAAGAGGAAATAGGGATAGATTAAGAGGTATTGGGTTAAATGAGGTGGAGTTAAAGGCTTTAGGGATCAAACACGTTGGATTTTAGATAAACAATAATTATAACAATTACTGTTATAATAAAAACAGTTACAATTGGAATCAGTTGTAAAAAGAGATTCTTCAGGATATTAAACCACTCAATATTAACTAATCTTGCTGTTTAAGGTTTTAATCTCTATCTTTTAACAGGTGAATAAAAAATAAGTGAATAAAAAATAAGTCTATAGAATATTTTTTAAAATATCTTTTAATTTTTTAATTTTTTAAGGTGAAATCATGGGGAATGAGGAGATAGTAGTAATAGACGCCAAGGACATGAATTACAGGGAGTTAAATGAAAAAATCCATGAAGTTCTGAATAAAAACCCCAACATAAAAAAGATAGTCTTAAAAAATGTTTTAGGACAGAGATACATAGGAAACGGTATCCAAAAGAGGGGTCTAACCATTGAGGTCTACGGAGTACCTGGGGGAGATCTTGGGATGTTCATGAGTGGTCCTACTATTATAGTCTACGGTAATACAGAACATGCTCCTGGGAACACCATGGATGACGGTAAGATTATAATCCACGGAAGTGGGGGAGACGTAACTGGACACTCTATGAGAGGAGGAAAGATATTTGTAAGGGATGATGTGGGTTATAGAAGTGGTATCCATATGAAGGAGTATAAGGATAAGTTTCCAGTACTGGTTATAGGTGGTAGGGCTAAAGATTTCTTGGGAGAGTATATGGCAGGAGGCATGATATTGGTGCTGAATATAGATAGAGAAGGTAAAGACCTTGGAAAGATTGAGGGGAGGATGATAGGGACAGGTATCCATGGAGGTAGTATTTATATAAGGGGAGAAGTGGATGGGTTCCAACTTGGTGTAGCGGCAGATATTAAGGAATTTACAGAAGAGGATAGAGAGAAAATAAAGAAGTATATAGAGGAGTTCTGTAATTATTTCAACCTAAATGAAGATATAAGGGAGAAATTGATTAACTCGGAATACACGAAGATAGCACCAGTATCTAAGAGACCTTTTGGAAAGTTATACACTCACGATTTAAGATAAAAGATAAAGGTGGAAGGAATGAAGTCCTACTTGAACTTAAAGGAGGAAGTGTGGGATAGAAACATATGTTCAGGATGTGGGGCCTGTGTTTCAGTATGCCCTGTGGATAACATATACTTCAAGGAGGAGAGTCCTGTAAAGTTTGTATGTGATGAATGTGCCTGTATTATAGAACCTGTGGAGGGTATTGAACATCCAGTATCTGCAGAGTTCTGTAAAACTACACTCTACGATGTAAGATGTGGAGCCTGCTACGACGCCTGTCCAAGGACAGAGAAAGCCCGTATCTCAGATACTGAACCTGGTTTAGGTAGGATACTGAAAAAATATAGGGTCAAGGCAAAGATAGATGTAAAGAACGCCCAAAATGGAGGGGTGGTAACTGCAATACTTACCAACGCCTTTGAGGAGGGACTTATAGATGGGGCATTAGTTATGAAGGAGGATAAATGGACATTAGAACCAGAACCCTATCTTGCCACCTCAAAGGAAGAAGTTATAGAATCTGCAGGGAGTAAGTACAGCTGGAACGTCCCTATACTTAAAACCCTTAAGGATGCAGTGATGAATAAAAAACTGAGGAGAATAGCGGTAGTAGGAACTCCCTGTGTAATGGATGCCATATATCAGATAATGTCTTCAAATAACGATCTACTTAGACCTTTCAAAAATGCCATAAGACTGAAGATAGGACTATTCTGTTTTGAGACTTACGACTATGATAAGATGATAAAGATACTTGAGGAAAGAAATATCAATCCTTGGACAGTGAGGAAGATGGAGATAGTAAGGGGGGAGTTGAGAGTTACACTTATAAATGGGGATACTGTTAGATTCAGCTTGAAAGATATAGAACATGCAGTTAGAGTAGGTTGTAAAGTTTGTAGAGATTTCACAGGAGTTACTGCAGATATCTCTGTAGGAAACGTAGGGACACCCCTTGGATACTCCACTGTACTTGTAAGAACACCTTGGGGCGAGGGATTTATAGATAGAGCATATAGAAATGGGTATATTTCTATAGAGGGAGACGTAAATTTAGATGCTATCAGAAAACTTTTGGAGTTAAAGAAAAAAAGAAAGACTGTGTAGATTTTCGATCTAATTTTATATTGGAAACTTTAAAGATTTCCCTAATATCTCAATATCTCCTATTTCTTTCGAAGATCCTAATTTCTATCAAGTAGTAGTTAAAGTTAAAAAAATAATTATGATAATATATTAAAAATTAATAATAATAGTGAATAATAAAAAATTATTTCAATAATTTTGAATTATATGAGATTGAGGAAAATCAGCAATGAGTTGATTTTTCATGTTGAGAAGAAGGATTGTCTCTTAACACTCGAAGAATACTACCTTATACCTTTTTAACCAATCCCTTTAGATACACTATAGGTACATGTATTATATATCCCAACATCCCTAAGAAACATATCCCTAAACCTGTAACCTTTGCAACATTTAAATACTCTTCTGTTGTAGGTTTCCTCAGTACCATCAGCACCCTTTTGCACTGATTTAGGAAGGATTTCAATCTTTCTATTTTTTCTTCTATCTCTATTTTCCCTTTCATATCATCCCCCATTTAGATACTAGGAAGTATATCGATAACTACTGGTTTTTTACCCTTTGGTGTGCTAAATGGTGCTATTTCAGTGGATTTAGTACCTGTAATTATAAGTAATACTTTGATAGTATTCTCCGCATTTTCATCAATTGTAGTACCCCAAATTATAGTAGCATTCTCATCTAATCTCTCTGTAACTGTTGAGACTATTTCCTTAGCTTCCTCTACACTCATATCCTTTGGCCCTGTAATATGTATCAGTGCACCTTTAGCCCCATCTACCTCCACACAGAGGAGAGGACTGTTCAACGCCATATTTATAGCTTCTTTAGCCCTGTTCTCGGAATCACTCTCTCCTATACCTATCATTGCTATACCGCCGTTACTCATCACAGCCTTTACATCTGCAAAGTCTAGATGAATATCACCAACGTTCTGCACAAGATCTATCATACCTTTTACAGAGTTAATGAGGATCTCGTCAGCAACCTTAAATGCCACTCTCAGAGGTACATTTGGAACTATCTCTAGGAGTTTGTCATTTGGGATTATAACTATGGTATCTGCTACTTTTTTCAACTTCTCCAGTCCCTGTATAGCGTTGTTCATTCTGATCTTTCCCTCCATGGAGAAAGGTAAGGTAACCACTGCAACAGTTAAGGCCCCTAACTTCCTCGATATCTCTGCCACTATTGGAGCAGATCCTGTTCCAGTACCTCCACCTAGCCCACAAGTTATAAATACCATGTCAGAGTCCTGTATAGCCTTTTTAATATCCTCAGCATTTTCCTTGGCAGCCTCTTCCCCCTTCACAGGATCTCCACCAGCACCCAACCCCCTTGTAAGGTTTTTACCTATGAGAACCTTTACATCTGCCTTTGTCTTTATAAGTTGTTGGGCATCGGTATTTATAGCAACAGTTTTTATCCCTTCTATCTTCTCCTTTGCTAGTCTATTTAAGGCGTTATTCCCTGCACCTCCACAACCTACTACAGTTATTTTAATCTTAGACTTCTCGATAAATTCCAAAAGTTCTTTATCAACTTCCGACATTTCCATATCTTCTTCTATAGGTTCAATCCCTTCCTCAACTATACCCTTTAAAAACTTCAAAGTATTACCTCCTGCTACTTTTTTATCTGATTATTTTTAACATTTAATTTATTAATCTTTTGATAAGATTACTATATAAATTATTGAGAATAATAATAATTGGCGATCTATAAAGAATTATATTATATGATATTATATCATAATTTATATATTTTTATATTTATGAGGTGGGTTAAATGATATCATCCAAAGCAAGAGAAAAGGCTAAAAGGAAGATTATAGAAGTTGCCAACAGTATGTACGATCTTATATTAAAGGGAAAGAGACCAAAACTCAAAATACCTATTAGAAGTTTAAGTAATGCAAAGTTTGATAGAGAAAAAGGCACCTTTGTACTGCTGGGAAAGGAGAAAGAGAGGACTTTAACAGTCAATCAGGCAAAGGTCTTTGCACAAACTATTAAAATGATGGAATTTGCAAAGGAACTCTTAGATAATAACGACTTTTCAACTCTAAGGGAGGCGTATTACGTTTCAAAGAACTGGGGGGAAGCGAGATTTGATGATCAACAGCCATCTAACGAGGTTATAGAGGATCTCGAGGCTGCACTTGGGTGTCTAAGGGAGGAGTTGGGATTTATTCCAGAGGAAGATGGTTCTGCAGTGGTAGGCCCCTTGAAGATAGTGGATAGGACTGTAGAAGGTGAAGAGTTGAAGGTAGACTGTAGAAAGTTAGGTAGTGGTGCCTACAACATTCCCAATGATGTTACAAGGTTGGAGTTTGAGACAGATGCAGATTTTATACTTGCAATAGAGACTGCAGGTATGTTTGCCAGATTAAACGCTGAAAAATTCTGGAAGAAGAAGAATTGTATCTTAGTATCTTTAAAGGGAGTCCCTGCAAGAGCTACTAGGAGATTTATAAAGAGATTAAATGAAGAACATGGTCTTCCAGTCCTAGTATTCACAGATGGAGATCCCTATGGGTATCTAAACATCTATAGAACATTGAAGGTAGGGAGTGGTAAGGCCGTCCATCTTGCAGAGAAGCTGGCTGTCCCAAGTGCCAGGTTGATAGGAGTTACACCTCAAGATATAGTGGATTACGATTTACCAACACATCCCTTGAAGGAACAGGATATAAAGAGGTTGAAAGACGGGTTAAAGAATGATGACTTTGTAAAGAGTTTCCCCGAGTGGCAGAAGGCACTTAATCAGATGTTGATGATGAAGAAAAGGGCTGAACAGCAGTCTCTCGCTAAGTATGGTTTAAAGTACGTTGTTAATGAGTACCTCCCAGCGAAGATAGAAGATCCGAAGAGTTGGCTACCTTAGGGAAAATAATAAAATTCTTTATTTACTTATATATAATTTTAATTGAATTTTGGCTAATAATTATTTAAAAAATTATTATAATAAAAATAATATAGAATAAGATCTCTCTAAACAGAATGAATCTTTTTTCTAGCTATTCCTGACCACTGGAGAGTAAAAGTGAATTCTGAATTTTACTAAACCACTGACAAAGATGGGTATTTCTATTATTCATGTCATGAATTTTAATCCTCAGATATAGGTAGTCCTGTTAATTTTATACTATATCCATACTCCTTAGTATTCCTTCCTGCGAGCATATCTACAATTGAGGGGTATTGCTCTAAAGGATCTTCTACAAAATATGGGTTATAACTAACTCCTTCTCCGTAATGAGTTCCATAGGCTCTATCTGGTGAGATGTAGATTAGTGGGTATATCCTTGTAATTTTTCCACTGACATATACTTTAGGTTCTATAGGTGCATACTTTCTAACTCTGAAGTTATCGAAGTATACGTACTGATGACTGTCATTATGGTCTCCCCAAGAGGTACCAAGTTCAAAGCGTCTTCCATAGGGGTTGGTTATTATTGTATCTATCATCCATGGGTTTTCAATATTGTATTTTATATAGTCTTCTAGAGGAGTATATGTCCCCTTTACTTCTTTTACCTTAATTCCATTTACTTCCTTTTCAGTAATAAGGATCTTTATAAGGTACCAAGTTCCTCTTTCGGGTGATGTGATGTTGTTATAATCTACTCTTGTTCTATAGATATACTTAATGTCATAGGGATAGGGATATTCCTCACATACCATTACTTCTCGAGATATTTGAGCTACTTGTGTCCAATATAAATCTATATAATCTGACCATAGTGCGCTCCATACGCCCCTTCGTCTTCCATATCCTTCCCCTAGATCAAACCTACCCCCTAGATCAAAGGTATAGAATGCATCTGGGTGGACAGTAAGCAACCAATAGTATTGAGGGTCTGCAAAATACCCCACCATTATATTTGGAGCTTGAGAAGAGGTATAATCATTATCCCCCCTTGCAACAACCTCTATTATATAACTACTCAAATTTGTATAGTTTGTGGAAATTATTCTTGCAACTGGAGGAGCATCTTCACATTCTATTACCTGTCTATTATATAGATCGTTATATAGAGGATAATTGCTGTTATTAAATCTCCAGCTCCCATAAAGAATATTCCACTTGGTACCTGAACTGTTTTCAAAATCATCAAATAACTCAAATACCGAATCTCCATTACTCTCCGATATTTTTGGATAGGTGGATGCTAAGTATATGGTAGTATTTTTGTGAGCTTTTAATTCCGGGACTTTTATCCATATAATAGCCTTGTCGTTTTTAATACCGTCATTTGTATAGTTCCAATACTCTATCCAATAAGGTATATAGGTATTATTATATACAAATCTTAACCCTGTACCATTTGGATCTATAGAAAAAATAAAATTACTGTTGTTTAGGGTAATATTAACCTGAAAATCTTTTAAATCGTAGTTATTAGGATTGTATATATATATCGGCATAATATATGTAGGTTTTCGATAGTGGTATGCATCCAGTATAGTTTTTACAGTGACATATTGGGAAGAGTTTATATTTTCTGTTTTATTTATGGTCCCATTGTAGGAGAGAGTATAGTTAAAGATATAAGATATTTTAAATGTAAATCCATCAACCATGGTAATATTAGTTATATGGAAAAAATATGTAAAGTTATATCCTTGATCACTGTAATATCTACTAATATTATCTAAATAATTATTTATACAATTCTCCGTATTATTTTCTAAGTATTCAATAACCTCTTCAGGACTGTCGAAAAATCCTTCATTGGCAACTTTTAAACTGGCATTATTCAACACCTTACTGAATACGGACGATATTGAAGAAGACACCACATGCTCTATAGAAGAAGACTTTAAATCAACAGATGTAGCCCTCATCTCTTCTATTATCTGTCTTCTTTGGAAATCGATAGTATTATAAAAAAGTGCTGCAGTTAGTAGTAGTAAAAGAGCCAATATAAGCATACTCTGGGAAGTATACATATTAACCACCGTAGATTAAGGTAATATTAATAGGATCACTTGATCTAACGTAATATACGGCTCTTTTAAGAGGGTATTTAAAATTATTTAAATAATCATACGTCTCATTCTCACTTAGAAAGTGTCTGTCTGTTAAATTGAGTGTAGTGCTGTCTCCATATATGCCGTACCACCCCTCTGTTCTATTCAATACTACAACTGTAGATACTATAACTAAATCTTTGTTACTTAGATCTCCCTCCGATATATTATAGCCTCCAATACGTAGAATGTAATTATCTAGATTAATCCTGTTTTTCAATATATTCTCCGCTATATATCCATAACCGTTATTTATAAGGAGTATAGCAGATTCCAAAGTGCCATCAGATACAAGGGATTTTAACTGATCACTTGCCTTATCGTATAGAATATTCATCCTAACAGCTTCGGTATAACTACCTATATGTTCTTCCATAGAGAGAGTAAAGAACCCCATTCCAACAATAAGAATAATCACTCCTAACATTACATCACTGTCAAAAATCATAACTATCCCCTAATTCCTCAGAGGTATGACACAGGATATATTTGCAGGTCTTAACACCAATACGTATATTGTAGAAGGTTGAGTGTATCTAATATACAAAGTTATAGGTACATCTCTGGATATATTTAATATTTTTATTTCGTTGGGTTGATAACTGTAGGTATTTATAACCTTTCCAAAACCACTTATCCTTGGAGTACTATTAATTTCCATTTCAAATGGAACCCCATTAACAGAAATTGTTACATTTACAGATTCTGGAGCAGAAATATTGATATATTCTAATTTAGAAGACACATTAGTGCCAAAATATAATACTTCCCCTATAGATATATCTTCAGATATATCGGTACTACTATTATATTTCCACATTTCTACAGGTACCAACAGATTCTTTGTTTTAACGTAAATATTACCAAAATTTTGTATTTGTGTAGGGATAGACATATCTGTTATATTTACGTTAGATATTATATTTGGAACATTTCTAAAGTAATAGATAACATTTGAAAAGTAATAGGCAGCATTTGAATATGGATCAAAGGTCCCTGGAATAGTTTCTCTTGAGGTATAATACATTTCCCTTACTCTATCAACAAATCTTAAATAATCTGGAACATAGGAATCTGATGGAAACTCATAATCCTTAAATATTTTATCAGCTATGAGATTACTCTTTTCAAAGGCTTCAATATTCCTTTTCTCTTCGTGAAATGTTAAGATGTTATAAGTAATAGTAAAGTATCCAACGTAAAAGATAAGAAGTACAGCCATAACTGCTACAATAGCTTCAAAGGTAAATATATATCCCTTATTTGATTTCAACTTAGATAGTCCTACCATACACATCTCCTTCTTAATGATCAATAATAAAAATAATCAAATATTAACAATATCTTATTATCTCAAATGATATTTATAAAGGTTATATCTAAAAATTAATAGTAAATGATAATAAATATAAAAATAACGCATAAAATAGTAGATCTTCTGTTAATTCTCTAAATCCTCAAAATTCCCTCTCCAATTTAATATACTTTATTTTCTCTACGTTGTACTTCTGTTCAAACTCTTCCTCCTTTATCCGCTCTCCAGTGATCATATAAACTACCCTATCTCCAATAGATGCTATTATATCTCCACTTCTCTCCAAGTACTTGGCCATGAATATAGTTTCAGTAGCCATGGTAATATTTCTCGGATCTTCAATGATATAACTGATCATCTCTCTGTAAAGTTGTTCGTAGAGTTTATCTATCTTTTTATCTCGTGCATATACGTCCCTGGCCAACTTCTCATCTCTATTTTTAAATGCCTGGAGAGCATCCCACAACATTTCTCCAAGGCGCTCCGTCATAGTTATTACAATCTCATTCTCCCTCTTAATGTTTAACTTAGATCTTAGAGTGATATCTGCAATCTTAGAAGCACAGTCCCCTATTTTCTCCAGTTTTGATATTATCTTTATAATGGTTAATATAGTCCTCAAGTCTGTTGCCACAGGCTGATAGAGTGCTATAAGTTTAATACATTCATCCTCAATCTCCATCTCTTTTAGATCTATAATATCGTCTCCTCTCTTTATCTTTTCTGCAAGTTCCTTATCCCAGTTCAAAAATGCTTCTGTAGATTTATTTAAAGCAGATATACAGATATTCCCCATCTCAATGACATTATCTTCAACAATTTTTAACTTGGAGTAAAATACATCCTTTGTCATATATATCACCCAGTTACTTATCCAAATCTACCACTGATATAATCTTCAGTCTCCTTCCTTGAAGGTGCAAGGAATATCTTCTCAGTTTTGTCGAACTCTATAAGTTCCCCCATTAAAAAGAATGCTGTATAATCTGACACCCTACTTGCCTGCTGCATGTTGTGAGTAACAACTACAACGGTGTAATCTTCCTTTAACTCCACCATAAGATCTTCTATTTTCTGAGTAGAGATAGGATCAAGTGCAGATGTAGGTTCATCTAACAGTATAACCTCGGGTTTAACTGCTATGGTACGGGCAATACAGAGTCTCTGCTGCTGTCCCCCCGACAGTTCAAATGCAGATTTTTTCAAGTCTTCCTTAACCTCATCCCATAATGCTGCCTTCTTTAGAGCCCACTCCACGATCTCATCTAACGTATCTTTATCCTTTATACCATGAATCCTTGGACCAAAAGCTACATTATCATAGATACTCATTGGAAAAGGATTTGGCTTTTGGAAAACCATGCCTACCCTCTTCCTCAGATCTACCACATCTACATCTTCATCGTATATATTCTTTCCATCTAAGAGTACTTCTCCTTCAATCCTTGCATTGGGGATGAGATCGTTCAACCTATTGAGACATCTTATAAAGGAACTTTTACCACATCCACTAGGCCCTATAAGGGCTGTTATCTTGTTCTCGTATATTGGTAAGTTTATATTTTTAAGGGCGTGAAAATCCCCATAGTATAAGTTTAAATTTTTGGTTTCTATCTTTATCTTTTTACTCATTACACCACCGTAGATAAATTTTATTTTTATGAAAATGATCCTAAAGCTGTTTTTTATTAATTTTTAAATTTTAATGTATATTATTCATTGATATTTTAATTAAATTTGAGAGTATATTTTATATAAATGTTTCTATAATGTCAAATTTAATTCACAAAATATAAACAATTAAACAATATTAACAACTATATTTATAAAAAATAAACCCCGATAACATATAAAAGGAGTTTCTTTTTTAAATTTTTTTAACTTTTTAATAGCTTCTAATAATTGTATATTATTTTATTAATTTTAAATGAGTTTAAAATGTTATGTGTGTTTAATGTAATTATAACAACATAAAAATAAAAAATGATAATTTAGTAAGCCTTTGATATTACTCCTGGGAACAATTATAACAAATTATATAAACAACCTTTAACCAATATTAAACTAACAATAAAATATAGGAGGAGCATCATGAAATTAATAGCCTGGTTAGATGAGTTGTCCAATAGGGATGTTGATATTGCCGGTGGAAAAGGAGCCTCTCTTGGAGAGATGTGGAATGCAGGTCTACCAGTACCTCCTGCATTTATAGTTACTGCAGAAGCATATAGGTACTTTATAAGGGAGACGAAACTTGATAAAAAAATAAGGGAAATTCTAAAAGATGTGGATGTAAATAATCCTGAAGAGTTAAATAAAAAATCAGAAGAGATAAGAAAACTGATACTAGATGCTAAGATGCCTAAGGATCTCGAAATAATTATTATCGAGAGTTATAACAGACTCTGTGAAGAGAGTGGTGAAGAGGAGGTATTTGTTGCAGTTCGAAGTTCTGCTACTGCAGAGGATCTACCTGATGCAAGTTTCGCTGGACAGCAGGAAACTTACTTAAACATAAAAGGGGCTGAAAACGTTGTTAAAGCTGTTCAGAAATGTTTTGCTTCCCTATTTACTCCAAGGGCCATATTCTACAGAGAGCAGAAAGGATTTGATCACTTCAAGGTGGCACTGGCTGTAGTAGTACAGAAGATGGTAAACTCTGAAAAGGCCGGTGTGTTATTTACCGTGAACCCTATAAATCAGAATTACGAGGAAATGGTAATAGAAGGAGCGTGGGGACTTGGAGAGGGGGTAGTAAGTGGTGTAGTAACTCCAGATACTTATATCATAGATAAAAAAACCTTAACCCCAAAGAGCATCTCCGTAGCAAGAAAAGATGTAATGTTTATAAGGGATGAAAAGGGAGAGACAAAAAAGGTAGAGACTCCTGAAGATCTAAGGGAGAAAAGAGTACTCTCTGACGAGGAACTTAGAAAACTAGCCGAGATGGGATTGACTATCGAGAAACACTATGGAAAACCTATGGATATTGAATGGGGTATAGAAAAGGGAAATATATTTATGCTCCAGGCTAGACCGATAACTACCTTAGATAAGAAGAAGGGAGAGACATCTAAAGAATCCGAAGAGTTAGGGGAGATAATACTAAAAGGTATTGGGGCTTCTCCAGGTTTGGCTTCTGGTAAGGTGAAGATAATCTATGACATCAAAGAGATAGATAAGATAGAGGAAGGAGATATCTTAGTAACAAAGATGACAACGCCAGATATGGTACCTGCCATGAAGAAGGCCAGTGCCATAGTTACAGATGACGGGGGATTAACCTGCCATGCGGCCATTATATCAAGAGAGTTAGGTACGCCCTGTGTTGTAGGTACCCAGAGAGCTACAGAGATATTGAAGGACAATATGGTAGTTACAGTGGATGGAGAGAAGGGTATTGTATATAGGGGAGAGATAAAGAAGGAGAAGATAGAAAGAGGTGAAGACATACAGATAAGTACAGGAGCACCAGTAATCATAACTGCAACTGAGATTATGGTAAACGTTTCCATGCCTGAAGTTGCAGAGAGGGCTGCTGCAACTGGGGCCGATGGAGTAGGACTTCTAAGGGCAGAACATATGATCCTTGGGACAGGTGTTCATCCAATTAAGATACTTAAGGAGAAGGGTGAAGAGGCTCTTGTAGAGGTTTTCGCAGAGGGTATTAGAAAGGTAGCAGATGCTTTCTATCCAAGACCTGTAACATACAGAACCTTGGACGCTCCAACAGATGAATTCAGAGGGTTAGAAGGAGGAGAGGATGAACCTGTAGAACAGAACCCTATGTTAGGTTGGAGGGGGATTAGAAGGGGGTTAGATGAGAAGGAAATACTAAAATGTGAATTACTTGCAATAAAGAAACTGAGAAGTGAAGGTTATAAAAACATAAGGATAATGATACCTCTAGTTACAAACCCTTCAGAAGTTAGAAAGGTAAAAGAACTGGCCAGGGAGATAGGTTTAGAGTTAGGAAAAGATGTTGAATTTGGCGTGATGGTGGAGACACCAGCGGCTGCACTTATTATAGAGGATATTATAAAGGAAGGAATTGACTTTGTTTCCTTAGGTACAAACGATCTAACCCAATATACAATAGCTATAGATAGGAACAACGAACTTGTTGCAAAGTATTACAGGGAGAATCACCCTGCAGTTTTAAAGTTAATAGAGCATGTCATAAGGACATGTAAAAAATACGGTGTGAAAACTTCCATATGTGGCCAGGCTGGAAGTAGACCTTCTATGGTGGAGAAACTTGTTAGGTGGGGTATTGATAGTATTTCTGCAAACATAGATGCGATAGATACTATAAGGAAAACTGTGGCAAGAACTGAGCAGAGAATAATATTGGAGACTATTAGAGATAAGAAGTTCAAGATGGATTAAAAGATTTATAAATAACATATTTTTTATTTTTATTATTATTTTTTTAATTATTATTTTATTATATTCTGGATGGTAGCATGGTAGATAAAAAGATCCTAAATAGAATTACCAAGGAGAAGGTAGAGGAGTATCTCAGGAAAACAGAAGAAGCAATAGGAATTATTAAAAAAGGCCTACCTCCAGAGAGGAGTTTACTCTACGATGTCGCTTTGGACTTTCTATCTATGATAGAGTGTTATTTTAAGGATGCAAAGGTATTTATAGAGAAAGGGGATTATATAAATGGATTTGCTTCTCTGAATTACGCCTACGGCTGGATAGATGCTGGAGTCCGTTTAGGTATATTCGATGTTGGAAATGACGATGTAAAATTCACATTGGCGAAGTAAAATTAAAAAATACGGTGAGAGGAAGATGCCCAATTATCATGTAACCCTACAGGCCCCCTACATAGTAAAAAACGTTGAAGATGTGGAAGATGCTATAGGTGTAGCAATATCCAGTGTGGGAAAGTTGTTAAACAAGAACAACATGGAGTATGTGGATATAGATGTAGGATTAACCATATGTCCAAAGTGTGGAGAACCTATAGACTGTGTCTTAGTGGTTGCCAGGACTGCCATGGTAGGGCTGTTACTCTCTATGAAAGTCTTCAATGCAGAGAATTTAGAGCATGCCATAAGAATAGCTAAATCCACCATAGGTAAGGCTTTGAAAGACATACCTCTCGAGGTAGTGGATGTAGTGGAAATATAATATTTAATAACATTTAATAACTTATTATACTTATTTAGAAAAATCTTTATATAATATCAATAGTTTTGTTTCCTAACCTTCCTTTCATTTTTCCACACTTCTAGAAATAAAATCCTACCACTAATTATTCTTTTTAGGTAGAAACCACATTCCACAGAAGGTTTTCTAAATACTGAGACACTGAGAAATATAAAGTTGTCCCTATCTTTAGTTAAGAGTTAATTCGGAAACTTCCGTTTCTCTATTATTTTTCTTTTTTCTTATTTTTTAATCTTATAATTATCATTTTAATTAATTATTATTTTAATTTTTATTTACAGGAACTAGGGTTATAAGTTATAATAATTAATAAATTTAGGTGTAAATATGCTCCCAAATAAGGTTGCCATAGATATTATCAGAAGATACATGGCAAGATTTGAAAAGGGGGAGGATATAGAGGAGTTTAGAAGAGACCTTATTAAGGATCTTCTGAATCACGGCGTTTTAGTTAAAACTGAAGATGGTACCTACACATTGGTATCAGAATGTAAAGAAGAACTTATGCATTCTAGAATAGGGGCATTAAAGGAGAGTGTTGAAAAGTTCGTAATACCTTCAAATCTAAAACATATAAAAAATCCAAAGATACTGGATCTCTGTAGTGGAATAGGTTACAACTCTATAGGGGCTCTTCACTACAATAGAAACTGCAAAATAGATATGGTAGAGTGTTGTAAAGAAGTGCTCTTTCTATCTCTATGTTTAGATATACCCTACGAGGAACATAATATAATTAAAAATAGGATTAAGGATTTTCTCGAAGGAGATGTAAACAGAAGTACTATAAACATATACCTTGAAGATGGAAGGAACGCTATCAAGAAGTTGGAAGGTGGATATAATGTAGTATTTCACGATGCATTTTCTCCCCAACGGGATGCTGTACTGTACACTGTAGATTTTTTAAGGAAGGTTTACAAAAAGATGGACGATAACGGTGTTTTAATCTCCTACTCTTCTTCCATACCCTTTAGAAGTGCACTGGTAGAGGCTGGTTTTATCCTATCGGAGGGACACCCTGTAGGTAGAAGGAGGGGAATAACTATAGCCTACAAGAATCCTTCTCCAGATAGAAAGATAAGGAGAATATCTCCGACGGATGAAAGACTTATAGCAATATCTACAGTTGGAATACCCTACCGAGATCCTAACTTAAACTTCACCCATGAAGAGATTGTAGAGCATAGAAAGTTGGAGAGGATGGAATTTAAGAAGAGACTGTTAGAAATAGGTAGATACTATTCTACGAAGAAGGTTAAATTGGGAAAGGTAGATAAGAGGTTTTTAAATATTCAAAGGTTGGATTTAAACTCCACTCAGGTAATTTTAAAGATGAGAGAGGTTTTAGGGATATAAGTTATTTTTTAAAAACATCCAATTTAAGAGAGTTCTTGAGATCCGTCACCATATACTTCGCAACTTCTACCATAACATCGAAGATCTTCTTGGTGGTAATATAAGAATAAGCTTCTGGATGATATTCAACATCTATGTATTCTTCTACTATCTTTGCCCGTTTTTTAGCTAACTGTATAGCCACTAAATGCTCTACACTGTACCCTTCTCCAAAATATATATCTTTTAGGAGATCAGCTCTGATGATCCTAAACCCACACTGTATGTCCCTAAAAAAGTATATCTTACCCACATAAAGGGAAATCAAAACAGACATGAAAACACTGGCTAAGAAATTAGATACCTGCCTGTGGAAAGGTATAGAAGAGTATCTCCTTATACCAAAAACAGCATCCCCCTTACATTCTTTCAATTTTTTAAACATCTTTGGAATATCCTTAGGTTTATGTTGATAATCTCCATCCATAAATACGATGTATTTATATCCTAATTCCAGTGCTAACTCTGTTCCACTTTTAAGAGCCTCTGATTTACCTTCGTTCTTCTCTTTAAATATAGTGTATATTTTATTTTTATACTCTTCTCTACTTAGATACTCCTCAATAACTTTTTTAGTGTTATCCACGCTTCCATCGTCTACAATGAGTACATCTACAGGTATAGTATTTAAATCCTTTAAAACCTTTAAAATATTTTTTTCTTCGTTGTAAATTGGGATTATTACTATGGACTCTTTCATACGATTTCCTCTAAATTCTTAGTATAAATAACTAAAAAATAGTTAAGAGAGATGTAGAAAATCTGTATTAGATTATTATTAGATTGGTTATTTTTAAGCTTTTGTTTATGAAAGAGTTATTAAAATAATAGAAATCATAATTATAAAAATTATAAAAAGGATTTAAATATTTATTTTTTATCCATTATAGGGATTGATATGAAAATAAAGAAAATAATTATAAAGGGGATAGTGCAAGGTGTCGGATTTAGACCTTTCATCTACAGAATAGGCAAGGAGAACAACCTAAGAGGTTATGTAAAAAATATGGGAAACTACGTTGAGATAGTAGTTGCTGGTGAAGATAAAGATATAAAAAACTTTCTAAAGGATATAAAAAATAAAAAACCACCTTTGGCTCACATAGAGAAGATAGTGGTATTGGATTACAACGCTCCTCTACATTACAGGGATTTCGTTATAGAAGGTAGTGATAGTAAAACAGATGAAGACGGGGGGACTGTACCCCCGGATGTATCTATATGTGAGGAGTGTCTAAAAGAGATGTGGGATAGAAATAATAGGCGATACATGTATCCTTTTACGGCATGTACAAACTGTGGTCCAAGATTTACCATAGTAAGAAAACTTCCCTACGATAGAGAGAATACTTCTATGGCTCAATTTCCTCTATGTGAGGAGTGTCTAAGAGAGTACAGAGATCCATTAGATAGAAGGTTCCACGCCCAGGCTACATGTTGTCCAAAATGTGGTCCAAAGGTGTATCTAGTAGACAGTGAGAGTGATGTATTAGATGAAGGGAATAGTGCTATACTTAAAAGTGTAAAACTTCTAAATGAGGGCTATATTCTCGCTGTGAAGGGTATTGGAGGTACCCATCTTGCATGTAGATGTGATATAGACGATGTTATTCTAAAACTCAGGGAACGTCTAAATAGACCAACCCAGCCCTTTGCAGTAATGACAAAGGAGGAGAATGTCAAACTCTTTACAGAGATTGATGAAGAAGAGTTATCTCTTTTGAAGTCTCCAAGGAGGCCTATTGTAGTACTGAAGAAGGGAAGGGATTACAGTAGATACTTCTCAGAGTACATCTCCAACTTAGATACAGTAGGTGTTATGCTACCTTACTCTGGGTTGCACTATCTCCTTTTGGAAGGTTCAGAGGCTCTGGCCTATGTTATGACATCTGCAAATCTCCCTGGCTATCCTATGGTTATAAATAATAGAGATATATTCTATAAACTGAGAGGTATTGCAGATTACTTTTTGATCCATAACAGGGAGATAGTTAATAGATGTGATGACAGTGTGGTTAAGAAGGTGAATAACAGGGTGGTATTTCTTAGGAGATCGAGGGGATACGTCCCAGAGCCTGTTGTTGTGGTAAATCATAGGGATATTAGGGAAAACAAAGAAAATATAATTGCTGTAGGTCCTGAAATGAATTCAACGGCATGTTTAGTTAAAGGTAATAGATTTTACCTATCTCAACATATTGGAAACACCTCGAAATATGAGACGTTTATATACTTAAGTAAAGGGATAGAGAACTTACTGAGGATCACAAATACCAAGGATATTCATGGAGTTGTATGTGATCTACATCCAACTTATAACTCAACTAAGTTGGCTGAGGAGTTGGCAGAGAGGTTTAATGCAGAACTCTACAGGATCCAACATCATAAAGCCCATGCCTACTCCCTCCTTGGAGACGAGGATAATTTTCAGGAGTCTATAATTATTGCAGTGGATGGTTTGGGATACGGAGAAGATGGTAAGGTATGGGGCGGCGAGATACTGAGATATAGGAATAATAGTATGAAGAGGATAGGACACTTAGAGGAACAGTATATGCCTGGAGGAGATCTATGTACAGAGTACCCTCTCAGGATGTTGATGTCCATACTCTATAAAAAATTAGAAGAAGGGGAATTACTGGAGTTTATAAGGAGTTACAATATTTTCGACGATAGAATTTTGGAACTTATACTCTTCCAGTTAGATAGAAAGATAAATGTTATGGAAACTACTTCCTGTGGAAGGGTGTTAGATGCCGTATCTGCTCTGCTCTCCATCTGCCATAGAAAAACCTACGACGGAGAACCTGCTGTAAGGTTGGAAGGTTTTGTAAGATCCAAAGGTTATGGAGATGATGAATATAAGAGATGCCTAGAAATGGCCAGGGAAGATATAAAGATAAAAAATAAAAAACTTATTACAAGTGATCTGGTATATAGGGCTTATAATATGTTGTTAGAGGGATACGAAAGGGAGTTCATAGGGTTGTACATCCATCTTGCTATAGGGGAGGGGTTATCTTCTATGGCCGTAAAATTTGGGGAGAGAGAAGGAGTGGAGTATATAGGTATTACTGGAGGAGTGTCCTATAACAGTATAATATGTAAAGTAGTAAAAGATAGGGTTGAAGAGGAGGGTTTCAAGTTTCTATACCACAGTAAGGTGCCAAATGGAGATGGAGGCGTAAGTTTTGGTCAGGGTATTGGGTATATTTTGAATAAGGATTTAAAATAATATAAAAATAATGGGGAATTGTAAAAATAAGGAAAGTGTATTTGTGCCCAGGAAAAATCCGCGATATTTCAATTAATTATTCCCATTAGGATTTTTACTATAATTATTCTCCCTCGTTTTTAATAGAAAACTCGGGTTAATCATAATAACAAAAGTCGAATATCCAATAGAGCAAACACGTGTAATGTGAATAATTAGTTTAAAATGTTTATATAAACGAAGGAATTAAGCATCATTCTCTTCATCCTACCTTCGAATTGTATCTTCATATTTGAATCACTTCATTTATCTTCTACGTTAGATCGTACTCCCTCTTAAAAAATCACTCATACAACTCACATTTCAGAGAATATACCACAGTATTCTTTGGAAATAGGTTTTTAATTTTATCTCTTATCTCTTTAAGTTCCCTCTCTTCAGGTCTATATTTTACCTCTTTATCTAGGGTAAATCCACATCTGTAATAACAGGTATCTCCAACAATCATTCCAATCTCTGGGAACTCTATAGATCTCACCACTACATCTTCCCCAACGATCTCTACAATTTTCTCAAGTATCTTCTTGAAATCTATTTTCTCTTTGGTGTAAAATACTCCATCTATCATTATTTTCATAGTATCCCTTTAATAAAAAAAATATTAAAGATAATAATAAACATAATTAGTAGTATTATAAAAAATTTCTAAATAAAAAATAATTTCTAATGGGGATATTTATGTTAAAGTTTGGTGAAGGAGTTCTTGGAAGAGATATTACCGCCATCGTCAATGTAGTACTAGGTAAGGGAGAAACAATAGATACTGTATTCACAAATGCTCTAACAAGGGTGCCTACTCCTATTCTAGCAAACCTAAGAGATAACCTTATAGTAAAACCCTTAACTCTGGTAGTGCCTAGGAATACCTTAAATAGTGACATCCAGTGCAACCTTCTACACGGTCCTATACAGTATGGAGTGGCAAAAGCTGTTGTAGATTTAGACCTAGATGGAGATCTGAAGTTAATAGTTACAGTCTCTGTACCAGATGTACCTTATACCACCTTAAACAAGAGAAAACTGTTCCAATACTACTACGGTGCTACGAGATTGGCTATAAGTAGGGCTTTAAATGACTATCCATCGAAGGAGAAGATAAAAAGGGAGAAGTACAGAGCACTTCATCCACTAGTTGGCTTTAGAGATATAAGGTTGGAGCGACCTCCTTATCTACAGGTTGCATTGGATGTGCCTTCTATGGAGAATGTGGAGTATGTATTGGAGTCTCTCCCTCCAAGTGATAGGATAATAGTTGAAGCAGGTACTCCTCTTATTAAGAAGTACGGTATTGAAGTTGTCGAACGCATAAGGGAAATATACGACGGTTTCATCGTTGCAGATCTGAAGACATTAGACACTGGAAGAGTCGAGGTAAGGATGGCTTTTGAATCTACAGCAAATGCAGTGGTTTTAAGTGGTACTGCACCGAGGGAGACTATACTCAAAGGCATACATGAGTGTGAGAGGTGTGGTATTATGAGTTATTTGGATACTATAAATGTAAGGGATCCTTTTGGCCTCTACAACTCCTTGGAGTTAAAACCTGATGTCCTACTTCTACACAGGGCTATAGATGAGGAAGAGAAGGTCCCAATGAAAGAGTATAGGGATGTTAAGAGAAGGGAAAAACTTCTCCTTGGTATAGCTGGAGGAGTTACCTTGGAAAACATAGAAAAGTTGAAGAATAGATATCATATCATCGTTGTAGGTAGGGGGATCACAAAATCTAGGGATCCAGGTAGGGTTGCAAGGGCTATAGTGAATAAATTAGGAGATGACATAGATCAGTACAGGTTGTACTTAGAGGAGGATGAGGATGTTCCTATCAGATAATATAATCTCTATTAACGATAATAACTTCCTGGAAAATATTAAAGGTAAAAAACCCCTTTTTATTTCTGTCATCTCCAACATAGAGACAACTAAGTATCTTCCTATTTCCGGAGTTAACAGAAAAGTAATAGAATATACACCTGCGGCAGATATGGAGTTGGTAATACTTGGAAGAAGCATCTCCCTCCCTTCTCCTCCAGTGGACACTACCATGTGTCCAAGTCCTGCAACTATAACTAGGGCTAATGTCTATCTGAAGGATATTCCTGTCTTAACTGTAGATGCTGGGGCTGAGATAAAACCAAAGATACCTACCTCTACCTACATCCCAGTGGATAGAAAACCTACTGGAGATATCTCCAAGGGTCTTGCAATGGAGAACTCTAAAAAACTCTTTGAAACTGGTAGAAAGATAGGAAAGAAATTAGTAGTGGAGAGAGATTTTCAGGTTGCCGTTATCGGAGAATGCGTACCTGGAGGTACAACTTCTGCCCTCGGAGTACTCTTAGGGCTGGGATACGATGCAGAGGATAAAGTAAGCTCTGGCTCTGTTAAAAACCCTAAAGAGTTAAAGTTAAAGGTTGTTGAGGAGGGTTTAAAGAGAGCTAAATCTCAGGATGTATTCGATATACTCAATGCAGTTGGAGACAAGATGATGCCTGTTGTTGCAGGAATGGTATTTTCACTGGTTAAATGTAAAAGGTACGTTATTTTAGGTGGGGGTACCCAGATGGCCTCGGTGCTTGCAGTTATAAAGGAGATAGATAGGAAGTATGTAAAAGAGGAAGTTCTAGATTCAGGTTATATCTCTATAGGCACTACAGAGTTTCTTTTAAGGGATAGAAATTCAGATATTAAAGGATTAATAAAAGAGATAGAATGTAATATTCCATTATACGCCTCAAGGTTTTACTATGAAAGATCTAAGATAGAGGGTTTAAAGGCTTACTGTAGAGGTGCTGTAAAAGAAGGTGTTGGTGCTGGAGGGATCTCTGTGTATTCTTATACGAATGGATTATCCCCCGATAATATCAGAGAGTACGTTGAGAAAAATTACTGGGAGTGGTACAAGAGTAAAAGTAGTGATTAAGGGAGATATTTATCATATTTTTAAAATAATAAAAAACAATAAAAAAGATAAAAACCCCTTAGAAGAAATATTAACAAAAATTCTATTCTGTTTCCCCAGTGTCCAATATAAGTCAAAAGATACTGTAAGATTTTTATTTTTTTACCTGTATTTATTTGTGATAATTACTCTTCTTATTTAGAATTTTATAATGAGAGGTATATATTGTTATATTAACACTATAAAAATATGAGTAGGTGAGCTTGTGAAACACTTTCTTGGAAAGATTCATTTAAGGTGGTGTAAATATTGCAACCTTCCCGTGTTGGATAGAGTTTGTAATATATGTAAAAGAGAAACTGTTCAAGTGAAGATAACTCCTCCTGGAGACGTTAGACCTGCATTTCCAAAGGATATAGAAATGATAAACAACATTTTGAAGAATCAATTCAACATTCAAGACAATATATTTAAAAACAAGATAGTATTGCTGAATAAAACCCCTGGAGTAGACTATATGAAGGAGATTATCTTAGATGGTACAGTCTTCGCTATCTTGAAATATGACGTTGAAAAGAGTAACTGGTCCATACTACCTACTGTGGAAGGGGCACGTAAGATAATAAAAGGAGGAAGTTGTAAAAAAGTAGTTGGGATCAGAAAAGATGTTGTACCTTATATATTAGAGAGGCATGCTTCAGTTTTAAGACCTGGAGTGGTGTATTTCTCCAAGGATATTAAGAAGGGAGATGACGTTGTTGTAGTAGTTATGGAGGAGGATACTAAGAACTTTAAAGACACCCAAGTTTTAGGAGTGGGAAAGGCAAGGATGGATTATCAGGAGGTTAGGGAGAGAAGTAAAGGAATGGTAGTTAAGATAAGGCATGCCGAACCTCCGAAAGAGGCTACATACTTGAGGGAAACGGGAGATTTTGAAGAATCCATAGAGAAGATGATCCAGGCCAACGAACATGTTATTACAAAATATGAGAAAGAGACTATAGGATTTATGAGAAACACTACAGAGAGAATAAAAAAGCCTATTGTTATAGCCTATTCTGGAGGTAAAGATAGCCTCACAGTACTACTGTTATCTCTGAAGGCCTTGAGAGGGAAGGGGATTAAATTTGATGTGATCTTTATAGATACTGGATTGGAGTTACCTGAAACTTTGGAGAACGTAGAAGAGGTAGAAAGAAGGTACAACTTAGAAATTGTCAGGATAAAGTCTGAAGATTTCTGGGAGAAACTTGAGGAGTACGGTCCTCCGGGGAGGGACTATAGGTGGTGTAGTGAAGTATGTAAGATGAAACCTGTTGAAAAGTTCATCAGGAGTAGATACATAAACGGGTGTTTAACCTTTGTAGGTCTTAGAAAGTACGAGTCTATAAACCGTTCAAAAAAACCAAGTGTCTGGAAGAGTAAGTATATAGAAGGGCAGATACAATGTGCTCCAATACTTCACTGGTCTGCAATGCATGTGTGGTTATATCTCTTTAAAAATAGAGCACCTTACAACAAGCTCTACAAGTTAGGTTTTGACAGGGTTGGATGTTACATCTGTCCTGCCATGGAACTTGGAGAGATTGAGCTGATTAAAAGATACTATCCTCAACTCTGGGAAAAATGGGAGAGGTATTTAAGGGAATACGCTGAGAAGAACAACTTGGATGAGGAATGGGTTAGAGGAGGTTGGAGATGGAGATATAGAGAGAGTAAAGTAGCTTCAAGTAGTTGATACGAAATTACTTCATTTATTACTACAATCGTTGTGTTGAAATCCCTTTTATTGTTATATCTTAGTCCCATCAAAAAGGTAATATAATGGTTATAAGAATAATAACAAAATAATAAACAAAAACTGTTTTTGTAATAAAATAAAAACCTCTATACATCCTAAATATAAATGCATTTCTCCTACTCTTCCTGAACATTGAGAAAGGGATAATTCTTTAGAGATTTTTATCAATTTTTTTATTATAATTAATATTATAAATATAATATTAACCACTACTTTGATGGGAACTGAAGTTAAGTTTAAAATGTTAGATATTTGAAATAATATAAATAATAATCGTTAAGATTAATTTAAGAGGGATCAACAATGCCAAAGATGATACTACCTCCAAGATTAACCATGGCATTAGGGGGGTATATAAGAGAAACTGTAGTACCTTACAGTAAAGATGAGGCAGAACCCTTTCCCTACAGAAATGTAATAGTAGGTAATCCTACAGATAAGCCTGTAAAGATAGATGTCCCAGTTTATGACAAAGAATGGATAGATAGGCATAGGAAGTTGGGACTTATAGTTGTACCTGTTAAGGTTGAAGACGACTTTGTGGGGCTCTTTAATATGGTAAGGAAGAAGGTAAAGGGATCTAAATAAAAATACTAAAAGGTGCCTAAATGACTATAAAGGGAGTATTATTCGATTTAGATGATACCCTTTACGATTCTACCACCTTTGTAGATAGGGCTAGAAAAGAGGCCATAAAGATGATGATAGATGCTGGGTTAAATGCTACAGAGGAAGAGGCTTATAACATCCTCCAGAGGATTATTAAACAGAAAGGTTCGAATTACGGTCACCATTTTGATGATCTAGTAAAGGCTATAGAGGGACAGTACAACCCTAAGATAGTTACCATGGGCATAATCACCTATCACAACGTTAAATTTGCTCTTCTAAGACCTTACCCAGATACTATAAAAACCCTCATAGAGTTAAAAAAGATGAGATTGAAACTGGGGGTAGTTACAGATGGTATTACTGTAAAACAGTGGGAGAAACTTATAAGGCTAGGGATAGCAGATTTCTTTGATGAGGTTGTAACTTCAGAAGAGTACGGACTTGGAAAACCGAATATCGAGTTCTACAGATATGCCCTTAAGAAGATGAACTTAAAAGGGGAAGAGGTAGTATATGTAGGGGACAGAATGGATAATGACATTATACCGGCGAGTAAAGTAGGTATGCATACTATAAGAATACTTAGGGGTAAATATAAAGATATGAAAGGTAAATGTAAATACGAAGTTAAAAGTTTAAGGGAGGTTGTAGATATAGTAAAAAAATTGATAGAGGAAGGAGTGTAGGATAAGATGAAAAAACTAGGTGATGCCATAGATGGGATTAAGGGATTGATCGCCTTTATGACTAGGATACCTGTAGGAAACTTCCACAGTGATCTCGAGGAGATTTCTAAGTACCTACTGTTTGTCCTGTTGATAGGAATGTTTATAGGATTCTTAGGATCTCTTGTAACCTTTCCCTTTTACTGTTTGAAGGTGGATGCTCCTATTTTGATAGGTACTTTAGTACTTTTCACCATGTTATATATACAAGGTTTCCATCATGTAGATGGGTTGGGGGATTACGGAGATGCCTGGATGGTAATGGGAGGTGCCAGGAGGAAATTAGAAGTGATGAGAGATGTATATGTAGGTGTTGGGGCCCTTGTGTTCATATTTTTCATAGAGATGATCTCCTTAACATCCATAGGTTACCTCTACTCTAAACTTCCATTCCTAACATTTTTGAAGTTAATGATACTAACAGAGGCATCTTCTAGGTTAGGACTTCTCACCTGTGCATGCTGCGGTATTCCCTCTAAAGAAGGTACAGGGAGGTACTTTGTTAAGAATACTAACGAATATCATCTATCCTTAGGTTATCTCATAATGATGATACTCTCATTTCTCTTAGACATGCCAAAGATTGGAGTGTTATGCTCTACTGTTGCTGTGTTCTTTGCTATGGCTGTTGCAAAGAAATCTAACAGTGAGATAAACTGTGTCACTGGAGATGTGTTAGGGGCCACCGTCGAGATGACAAGGGCAGTGGTTTTACTAAGTGCATACCTCGGGACAAATTTATATATATGATCACAGTAAAAAATAGAGAACTACAATAATTATTTTGGTGAATACTATGATCGATAGAATCTTGGCAGATCTGAACAAGGTAGAAGGTATAAAGGGTTCAATGGTTGTAGGTAAGGATGGACTTGTAATAGCAGCCCAGATGCCTCCTGGAATAGATGTGGAGTTAATAGGTGCAATGGCCTCAGCAGCCTATGGTTCTGCGGAGAGAACAGCATCTGAAATGAACCAGGGAGCCTTACAACAGATGATGATAGAAGGTGAGCATGGTAAAACACTTATGACCGATGTGGGAGATAGCATATTGGTAGTACTTACAGATACCAATGTAAATTTAGGATTAATAAGGTTAGCCATGAAGAGAAGTACAGAGAAGGTTAAGAATACCCTTTAAATTGAAAAGTCTTTACAGTATATTTTTAAGTATATTTGCTATCTCATAGATATCCTCGAGAGAGAGGGAGTTAATATCTATCTTCTTCATCTCGAGTACAATACCTTTTTTCAATACCCTTTCATAGATAGGGCATTTAGTGATGAAGGATTTTCCATTATCCAACTTTATAACTTTATTTATTTTTTTAGACACCTCTCCTGGATTTTCATGTTCCACAAATACACATACCCCCTCTTCACCTTTGAAGTAGGCTTTCTCCAATTTCTCCTTTAGAATATCACAGTATTCTACCAATTTTCTATACGTCTTTCTTGCATTGAGAGCTTCCTCTTTCATAAGGCCGTATATATTAATTACCTTGAAGGCTTTTAAGAGATTCTTTAACTCTTCTATCTTACCATTATCCCTGAGAATATCTTCTATTTTTTTATTTATACCTAGGAATCCTCCATAATCACAGTTTATTATTTTAGGAGATCCTGTTGAACAAACTACTATATCTCCATACCCACAGGTTCCCCCTACGCCTCCGGAGGCATCTTCTACAAGTATCACATCCATGTCTTCACACACCTTTTTTATCTCCTCCATAGGCTGATGTACTAAATAGCCTCCAAGGGTTGTTAAAAATAGAGCGTGGATATCATTTTTCCTTAAAATATCCTCCAACGTACATGGATCCACCATGCCTAAGTTAGTTTTAAGTTTCACAACGTTAAATTTAAACGTCCTTGGATACTCTAAGAAACCTTTCCATCCTCCCATATCAGGTACTAAGATATTTTCACATTCCTTTTTTTCAATATTTCTCAGTATATAGGAGGCTACATATAATCCAGCGTTTCCAGAAGGTAGTATAGATATATCCATCTCGTATTTCAGTAGATCTTTTATGACTGTTATCAACTCCTTAAGGTCTCCTTTAGATTCTACTATCCCTCTTACGGAAGGTTTTCTATATGGGAGTATCATGAGATCACCAGGATTTTTTTATATTATAAAAAACTCTTTATACTATAACAATTATCAACCCAATAAAAATATTTATTATAATTAAGATTGTTATAACTTAAAATGAGAAAAAAGAGTACATCTCACCGTTATTTTCTCGAAAACTTTGAGTACTGGAAAAAATAAGACGGACTTTTATTAATTTTCTATTTCTATTATATAAGTATAGAGCAAAAATTATTATTGGGAGGGTTTTTTTACCTTCTTTTTATTAATAATTTTATCTCAATTAATAGAATCGCCCGTGTTTATTATTTAATGTTAATTTCTGTTAAACTTTTAAACTAACAACAACTATTTGGTATCCCAATAAAAAAATTCTTCTTCTTTTAAAATTTTATATTTAGGATTTTTTAAATAGTCATAAATCGATAAATATGAAAATTAATAATAAAAATAGTAGAGTCTTAAATTTAGGTACTCTTTCCATTAAATGGACTATATTGTGTACTGGGAAGGTATTACAGGATTTTATATTAAACCTTCTTTTTTAAGAGTTTTTTATTTTTTTATTTAACTTTTTTAAATTATATTATTATTTTATTTATAATAAATCTAATTATTATTTTAACACAACCAACTATCCAAAAGAGAAATAATTGTATATACACAATACACAACTTCAATGATACTTTTTTATCTCATCTATGATATACTGGCAAGCTAAAAATGCCTCCTTTCTATGTTTACCAAATACATAAATAGATGTTACTATATCCCCAACCTTTAAGTAACCTACGTTATGATACACCACCACATCTATAATATCAAACCTTTTGAGAGCATCCTCCACTATATCTCTTATCTCCTTAGATATATCATCTACAACCATACCGTCTGAAGGCATCTTTTTTCCACATATTATATCGTAATTCCTCACATAACCTGTTATAGATACATAGCAACCCATTTCTCCCTTATATTTTTCTATAAGTCTATTTATAGCGTCTCTGAATTCCTCGTAGTTGTTATATACCTTCATTACATTATCACCTATAATCTGTAGAAATCCCTTGCATTTTTATACGTACTTTCAACTATTTTCCTCTTCTCTAGTCCCCTTTTTTTCATAAGTAATCTTGTCCTGGGAAGTGCGTAGATATCTGACTTCAAACTCCCTAAGTCACTACTCAGTATAAACTTCCTATCGTAATTTTCTATAATCTCAACAGCCTCCTCTGGATTTATCTTCGTAGGTTGTACTGTCAAACCAACATACACATCCATATCAATGAGATCTACAGTATCTCTATTTATATGATCTATCATCACTAGATCCTCCTCTATCTCTACCTCTTTAAGTATCTTCAGAATCTCCTGTAAAGCCTTACCTTTATCCTTCTCTGGTGTGTGGATCACTACAGGCATACTGTACTCCATAGCCAGTTTAAGTTGCTCCTTTAGGAGATTTTTCTCATCATCTCTCAGATAATGGAGTCCAGTTTCTCCTACGCCTACAACGTTTTTATCTTCTAAATATCTTGGCATCTCCTCTATCAACCTCTGCCATTCCTTTGGATACCCCATTGGATGTATTCCTATAGCTACTTTAACATCTACCCCTGCCATTAAACCCCTCTTAGTTTCCATCCCTATCAGTCTCTCCCAGTGATCGAGATATACCTCTGGGACACTCATCCTATAGGGATTGTGGGCACAGGTGACAATCTTTTCAATACCACATAGAGCCATCTTTTCCAGGTCTTCAAAACTTCTAACATCCAGGTGCGTATGGGCATCGATCATGAGGATCACCAATTTATGATTTTAAGTAACATTATGATAATACTTATTGCATTATCTATGAAAAATCTGGTTAATAAAGGTTTGTAGATGGACGGAGATCTCGAAATATTTGGTCATTACATTTAAATTACTTCGAGGAAGGACAAGGTTTTTTGGATCAAAAAAATTTATTTGATCTTAATTACCCAGTTAATTTTTATTTTTAAGTAATAGTCATTATATTTACTATTTTATCATTATAATTTTACTTATATATTTAATATCTACCAATAGAACCAAGTTTCAAAGTAGAGTTAAAATATACCTTCCCATCTTCCTCTACCTTAATCTTAAACCCTCTAAAATCCACTCCCCTCTCAAGAGCCCTGTAGAACATCTCACTGAATTCCTTATCTATCTCCCAGTTGGGAAGGAAGTACTTACAGTCTCTAACTGCCATTATAAGTATTACAGCATTATAACCCATCTCTTTAGCCTCTATTAACTCCCTAAGATGCTTTACACCCCTTTTCGTCGGAGCATCTGGGAAGTATCCTATACCTCCCTTCACGAGGTTGCAACCCTTTAACTCTACAAAGGTGTTGTTATCCACTAGAAAATCAAAACGACTGTTTTTAAATTTAACCTCCTTCTCTATCTTCCTAGGCGTAAAACCCAATATGCCCTTTGCTATGGCTCTATGTGCTATAAAAGAGTGGAGAGATGTATTTACAAGTACCCACTCTCCCCTAACATTAACCGTTATCAATGTGTAGTCGGTTTTTAACCCCTCCCTGTTTTTCACTACCCATATCTTTCTACCTCTAACTAGTATATCCCTGAGACGTCCAGTATCTGCTATGTAGCAATTTCTCTCCTTACTATCTATAACTATTTTCCCTAAAAACCTGTTCACCCTTTTTATAAATTTACCAACCTCCAGGTTTCCAAGATTATTTAGATCCATAAGTTCCAAAATTTCACCTTTACGTAGTTAAAAGATTAACTAGCTCCTATCAAAAGTAAATGATTAAAAGAATAAAAAAATAAAAAAAGAAAAATTAGAATATTAATAAGAAAAAGATAAAAACTCTTTTAAAGAGAAAAAGTTTTAATATAAACCTTATTGTATTATTTTTTATTTGATATTAATTATTTTTTTAATAATTATTATTCCCGATTTTCACCTTATTGCCTTATTACCCTAAGTACAACAGCCAGGATTCCAAAAAATATCTCTATTATCCACAGAGTTAAAACTAACTCGTACTCCCTCATTGGATATATTTTTAAAATAAGTCTTGGGAGGGAGAGGTACCCCCTACCTGGATCCAGTTTTCCGTCTTCCCGTAAGGTAGTAGGTTTGTGGTCTTCTCTCTTTGTAACACCTGCGGAAAGGTACTTCAAGAATGCATCTATAATGTAAGGGGTCATTATAATAATAAACTCAGGTATGGAGTATCTAATAGCGAGAGTAACTAAAAATGCTCCTATAGGGAGAGTGCCCACATCTCCTGGAAACACCTTAGCTGGATACTTATTAAAGAGTAGCAGTCCTAAATAAGAGGCTATAAAAATAAGAATCAACCTGAAACCATCGTATTCTCCATTTAACAATAACACTATACCTAAAAAAAATGCCGAAATTATTCCTAGTCCTATCTCCAATCCGTTGAATCCAGCTAACATATTTGTAAAGTTTGAAAAGATAGAGACACCTAAGATCATAAGAAGTGTTTTAACATCGAAACCAAAGATTAGATACCCTACAATACCTCCAATAATACCGAGGAGTACTATCTTCTTAAAAGGTGACAATTTAAAGAGATCGTCATAGATACCTACAAATCCAGTTAGAAGTAAAATAAGGGATATTTTAAAATCCAATAACATGAATAACAGAGAACTTATTAAAACAGGGACAATACCACCCATTTCAGGGATCTTTTCCTTACTCCTCTTGTGGAGATCAAAACTGTACTTATAATTTACCATAAACTTTATAAAAGTTCTTGTTAAGAGGTAAGAAAGTAGAAATACAGCTACCAAAAGTCCTAGGAAGTAACTATCATTTAAAAGAATAAACACCTTTTCACCTACTTACTGGCTATATATTCTAACAGATCTGAAGCGTCTTCCATCCTCTCCAACTCTCTTACATTTATAGTCTTTACATAACCTATACTGTGGTTGTTCTCCTTCCCTAACACTAGAAGAGAACCACTGTTCAATACGTAAGACAGCTGACTTACAATTAACATCTTCTGTCTAGTCTCCTCAGTTTCTCTCTCTTCTATGTTAGTTAGTACCAGAGTACAGAGATGGCTATACTCGTCACATTCCACGTCTTCCTTCTCCACAACAGCATCGAAGGGCGCTCTTTTAACTTCTGTAGTGTTAAATCCTAACTGGTTGAATATGCCTATTACATACAATTTAAAATCTTCTTCTTTTCCATTTTCAGATTTATAACTATCCCTCTTATTCTCTATGTCTATATTATTTATCTCTTTTTCATCTATCTCCAACGATATGCCCTTTATTAACGGTGTATCTAAGTACTCTTCTATTCTTAGAGCAACCTCTATAGTAGGATTTGCTAAATTCTGTTCATATTTATATATCATCTTTCTTGAGACGTTGGAATATTCTGCCAACTCTCCCACTGATATGTTTAAACTTTCTCTAACAGTTCTCAAGGTTTCTCCATCTATATTTACGAAGAAACCACCTCTTCCAGCATACACGATTGGAGGACTACCCTCTAAGTAGGACTCAAAGGTTTTAAGTGTTATAGCTTTTATATTATACCTCTCGTATACTACCCCATCTTCCATTGGAAGATTTCTCGTCCTAATACCAATTAAGAGAGGGACAGCACCTAGGATTTTAGAGAGTTTCAATAATTCTACAGATTGTTCATAACTTAAACTATCTATGTTTTTTAACACCTTTATTAAATATTTTATATTATCTTTCCTGGCAAGTATATCGAAACAGGATCTACCGAAGGTCTGTGAAACTGTAAAGTTGAATCTCTGTAATATCTCAACACATTCTGAAAGGATGATCTCTCTCATATTCTCACCCCCATTCTATACACTCATCGTAAATTAAATTTTATATATTTAATAATATAAATAAATTACTGTCCTTGTCTCACTACTCAGAGTACTCCGAGGTAAAGTATTGTACTATAATTCCAAGAATTCATAATGGATTCTATCCTTCATTAGTAGTTGTTGGCAATATCCTTTAAAGTTTGGAATCAGAATGGTTAAAAACAGTGATGTAAATGAGAAGGTCGGGAAAAGCATCTATATCTTATTTAAGAGTTAGAATTGATCCACAGGGCACGAAGTAAAGTTCCCAAAATCCAAGACAAATAGACAAATAAGTTCTTAACTTCAAACCTAAAATAAACTCTTCATCCTGTATCTCCAATCCCGAAGACATTTTTTCTTTCATCTATGAATATTTAGACCTCCACTGTAAATCTTTTTTTAACTCGTAAATAATGAAATTTAGGTAAAATTGTATAATGTTTTTAATCAACTTTTTTATAAATTATTGTTATAAATCCTATCGTAATGGATAGGATATTATAGGAAAAATTCAAACTTGGTTAGTTAAAAAATAAAAAAATTCTGAACCAGTGAGAAAATATATAGTAGAACCTATAAATACTATAAGGACAACCATTGAGAATTTTTAAATAAAATAAATAAAAATTATAAAAATAATTAAAAATCGAAATAAATGAAATTAAGCCCTTATCTTCTTAGGGGTTGTATTAACTCTTAACTGTATTTATGAATAGAAACTTGGCAACAGGTGTTTGGGACAATTTCAGTTTTATTATTTTTTATTAAATGGACTTCAGGAAGGTTTGGAAGTGTTAGATTATTTAAAAATTTAGGTGAGAATATGAACTTTAAAATAATAAATAACGGTGTTACAGCTCCAAAAGGTTTCAAGGCAAACGGGTATAAAAATGGAAAGTATGGAGTAGGTATAATATACTCTGAGAAGAACTGTACAGGTGCAGGAACCTTTACAACCAATAAAGTTGTTGCCCATCCTGTTAGGATATCCAAGGAAGTTCTGAAGAACAACAAGGATAAATTAAGGTGTATAGTAGTAAACAGTGGAAATGCCAACTGCTTTACTAAGAACGGATACGAAGATGGAAAGAAAATGATATCTAAAACTGCTGAGCTCCTTAATATCCCAGAGGATTCCATCCTAATAGCTTCTACGGGAGTTATTGGAAGGAAGATGCCCATGGATACAATACTCTCTGGAATAGAAAAGACATGTAGTAGATTGAAGGAGAGAAGTAGTAACTACGACTTCGCCCTTTCCATACTTACCACAGACAGGTTTCCAAAAACCCTAGCCCTTGAATTTGAGGTAGGTGGTAGAAAGGTGAAGATAGGAGGTACCGCAAAAGGAGCTGGAATGATAGCACCTAATATGCTCCATGCAACTATGCTCTCCTTTATTACAACAGATATAAAGATAGATCCGGAAGATTTAAAAATAGTACTCCAGGATATAGTAGATAAAACCTTTAACAACATCGTTGTAGATGGAGATACAAGTACCAACGATACTGTATTTATCCTTGCAAATGGAGAGAGTGGAGTTAGATACGAGGAGTGTCCTGAGTTGTTCAGGGAGGCTCTTCACTACCTATGCAGGGAACTGGCTAAGATGATCGTAATGGATGGAGAGGGGAGCACAAAGATAATGGAAGTTGTAGTAAAGGGTTGTGCCTCAAAGGAGGATGCTATCAAGGCTACAAAGAGCATCGTTAGATCCCTACTTGTGAAGACATCTCTCTATGGTGGAGATCCAAACTGGGGTAGAATAGCCGCTGCAGTGGGATACAGTGGAGTAGAGATGGACATGAACGTTATGGATATTGTGATATCCGACTATAAGAGGGAGATCTATCTAGTTAAGGATGGAGATCCTATAGATGAAGAGAGTGAGGAATTTAAAGTGGCAGAGGAGATCATGAAAAACGACAAGATCAAGATAGTTGTGGATCTGAAGATGGGAGATTATGAAAATACCTCTTACGGTTGTGATCTAACCCATGACTACGTAACCCTCAATTCTGAATACACTACTTAAAATATCTAGATATATAAATTAACGAAAAGTATATATATGAGAACCTATACTGTAATTTATGCTTTTGAAACTTCTCTTTTTCATGGGCCCGTGGCCTAGCCTGGATACGGCACCGGCCTTCTAAGCCGGGGATCGGGGGTTCAAATCCCCCCGGGTCCGCCATGGATCTTTTCAGTATTAACATTGCTCCAGTGGTGTAGCCCGGCCAATCATGCGGGCCTTTCGAGCCCGCGACTCGGGTTCAAATCCCGACTGGAGCACTTTATCTCGTTTTTCACTGTTTTAACAATCTTTCTTATACCATGGATCTGAAAGTTATCCATCTAAAGGAGATAGATTCTACAAACAGATACTGTTATAAATTAGGTAAGGAAGGTAAAAGGAACTTAGTTGTTATTGCAGACATTCAAAGTGCTGGAGTGGGAAGGCTCGGAAGGAGATGGTATTCTAACTACGGTGGGCTCTACTTTTCGATACTACTTGATCTAAAAGAGTATTTAAATAACAGGAAGGATAGTATAGGTAAGTTGAACTTTATAGGTTCTATCTCCGTCTATGAGACGTTGATAGAGTATTTACCTGAGAACCTGAAGGGAGCTATAGGTATAAAATTTCCCAATGACATTATCGTTAGTGCCGATAAAGATAAAAAGATATGTGGTATCCTCTCAGAGATAAACTGGGATTACAAGTTTGTCGTCTTAGGTATAGGTATAAACATCAACAACCATATTCCCGAAGATATAAAAGATACTGCAGTATCTCTGTGGGAACTGTGTAAAAGGGAGTACGATAGGTTTGAGATCCTTCATAAGTTTCTCAGTAGGTTTAAAGATAACTTCCATCTAGAAGATAAAGAGATTCTAAAAAAATATGAAAAATACTCCAAAACCCTTGGTAGATACGTCAAAATAATAACACCGAAGGAAGAAATTACAGGAACAGTTTTTAAGATTGACTACGGAGGTGTATACCTCTCTACTTTTGAAGGAATTAGGCATATAAATGTTGGGGATTGTATTCATCTTAGATGAGTTTTAATTTCTCTATCTTAATTTATTTTTTGACTGCGAGACTAAATGTTTTTTAGTATTTAGCAGTTTTTTTGACCTTTAATTTTTATTTTTATAAAAATTTTTATAATAAATATTAGTTTTTTATTTTTTGATTTAATCTATAATTATTATATAATTGTTAGATTTCTACTACTTCCAAACCTTGAAGAAAGAGAGAGCTCAAAAATTCCCATCTTAATCTCGGGGTTCAGCTAATAAAAAATAAGAATAAAATGGATGAGTGGTTAAATTTAAAATAAATCCTCAAAACTACAATCTTACGCAGTACTTAGAAAATATTACCGGTAATATAGTAATTAATATACCTACCTCTTTTTAACTGTTTTTATTTAAAATTTTCTTGTTATATAGTATTAAAATTCTTTAATGGTGGTCAAAGGCATTATTATTTTGATTAAAGTATATATAAAGTATATATAATAAAAATAATAGAAATCTCCAAAACTACAGGATTCTGGTGTATATAAAATGATCACTATTAAAAAATCTATTGAAGACATCCTGTCCCAAATCTCTGAAGATCTCTCCCTCACTAAGGATGAAATATATAAAATAGTAGAGGGAGCAAGGATATCTAAAAAATACATCTATGTAATTCCAAAAAAATGTATAAGATGCGCCCTCTGTTATGACGAATGTCCAGTAGATGCTATAACAAAACCATCTATAAAGAAACCTGCAGAAATAATAACTGATAGATGCATTGAATGTGAAATATGTGCTAGAACCTGTCCTGTGAATGCTATAAATATCTTACAGTGTACTGGAGATGTCAAGGAAAGAGAGTTGATTTACACCTTAAAAGAAGTGGAAGTAGAACGTAGAACTATAAGGTTGAAGAGATACAACATAGATTTAGATACGTGTGTAAAGTGTGGTATCTGTGGTAGGTTTTGTCCAACTGGTGCAATACATGTTGAGAGGAGAAAAAGTTTCAAGGTTGATTTAAACCGCTGTGTTGGATGTAGAGCTTGTGAAAGAGTATGTCCAAGGAAGGCTATATCCGTTGAAAATGAAATGGGAGAAATACCTTTTCATAAGGAGATTACAGTGGATAACAGTAAGTGTGTAAAGTGCTTAGTATGTATATCAGAGTGTCCTATTGGTATAATAAGAGAAGTAGAGGAAGGAGTAGAGATAGACAGTAAGTCCTGTATATTCTGTGGAAGGTGTGAAAGAGTATGTCCAGTTCATGCTATTGAGATTAAAAAATTAGAAGGTGTTCAGTAGATGAAGGTAAGAGAATTGATGGATATCAACTTTTTAAGGTTGTATAAAGACTACTCCGTTGAAGAAGCTATCCAACTTATGCATAGGAAAAAGAGATTCAGTGCCCCAGTTTTAGACGAGGAGGATAGGTTAGCAGGGTTAGTACTTTCAGTGGATCTAGCAGTGGTGGAGGATAGATCTATCCCAATCTCAGAGGTTATGTATCCTTCCGAGAAGGTGATAACAGTTAGGGAGAAGGATCCTGCAAGAGATGCTGTTATAAAGTTTGTTAAATACAAGGTTGTGAGTATTCCAGTATTAAACGAGGAGGATAAGATAGTAGGAGTTGTGAGAAGTTGCGATATAATAAAAACCTTGGCAAAGTTGTACGATATTCCTGTATATAAACTTTTCAAGATCTTAGAGAGAGAATTGAAGGGTGTAACTTGGGAGGAGCTCATGGAAGCTTCAGCAATAGTAACTAAAAATACCACTGGAGAAGATATAACACCAGAAGAATACGAGAAAAGGATAAGAAATACAACCTTTGGCCAGGCTCTCTGGGCATGCGGAGGTTTAGAGAAGTTCTTTGCAGGACTGATTAAAATAGGGGAGGTTGTTATTGCCAGGAAGGTTGCAAGGTTTGCTAGGAAATGAAGAGTTGTCTTCAATGTCTAACTAATATTTTCACTTCATATCCACGTTTCTCTTAGCAGTATTATCTTTAACTACATCATATTTATATAGTAAAAACCATAAAGGAAATTACAAAATTAGGTGGTAGTATATGGAGAACAAGATCTACTACGATTACGATACTCTACTTAAGAGAGCATTCAGTCAACTTCCAGAAGAGGTATTTAAGGATATAAGGTTTGAAGTACCACTTGCAGATAGTATCGTTGAAGGTAATAGAACTGTAATAAAGAACTTCAGGGATATTGCAAAGGTGATAAACAGGGATATACAGTTCTTTGCAAAGTATATAATGAGGGAATTAGGTACTGCAGGAAACGTCGAGGGACAGAGATTGATACTTCAGGGTAAATTTAATAACTACCTTATAAACAGTAAGATTAAGGACTTTATAGAAGAGTATGTCCTATGTGAAGAATGTGGAAAACCAGATACCAAGATTATCAAGGAAGGTAGGCTTCATTTCCTCAAGTGTATGGCCTGTGGAGCTATAAAACCTATTAAGTTGATCTGATTATAACTTAAAACTAATAACAAAAAAAAATAATAATAAAACAAAATTAAAAATGATTATATAAAATACTACACTTCTTCTATTGCCCAATGTAAAATCGGAGAATAACTTTTTACTTTTTTACTGTACTAACTCTTTATTAGGTTAAATTTTTAAGATTTTTTATTTTTTAATTTTATCCTTATTATTTTTATCAATATTACTGTATATAACCAGGTGGGAGTATGAAAGGATTTTGCTACAGGTGTGGTTACGAAGGTGAGTTGATAGAAGGGCTGTGTAAAGAGTGTTACGCCCAGGTTTATCCTCTGTTTCACATACCTAAAGAGATAAAGATTGAAGTATGTCATATGTGTGGCTCCTACAAGAGAAGAACGTGGCAGGATCCAAAAGGTGAAGACCTGTACTCTATACTAGAAGAAATCGCCTACTACGCCACAAAGGACAACTTAAAGAAAGCTCATAAAAATATAGAGATTGAGATAATACCACAGGAGCCAGGACAACTACCAGGAGGTAAGAGAACTAAGGTAGAGATTCCTGTAAAGGTTGTTGGAAGGGGAAAATTGCCAGGAGAGGATAGGGAGAGGACTATGGAGCAAGATGTGAAAGTATGCCTACAGATGGTTCAATGTCCAAGGTGTTCCAGATATATGTCTAACTACTACGAAGCCACACTCCAGATAAGGGCCATGAACAGACCTCTAACTGAAGAAGAAAAAGAAGAGATAGATAAGTTCGTAAGGAAGGAGGTTGAAAAAAGATTGAAAAAAGATAGAATGGCGTTTATATCTAAATTTATACCTAAAAAGGAGGGGTTGGACTATCAAATAGGTTCTATGGGTGGTGCGAGAAACATTGCTGCAAGTATAAAATCCAAGTATGGAGGAAAGATTAAAGAAACTGCTAAATTGGTTGGAGTTGGTAAGGATGGGAGGAACCTATACAGAATTACTATAGTTGTGAGAATACCGGAATACAAAATAGGAGATATAGTTGAATACAGGGATAAGGTGTACAAGGTAGTTTCTATAAAGGAAGATAAACTATATCTGGAGGATATAACAGATAGTAGGGAGAAAATACCTATTCAGTGGAGTACCGCTGAGAAGGAGACTAGGCTACTAAAAAGGGAAGAGGAGTGCCCTACCGCTACAGTTATCTCAGTGTCTCCAGAAACAGTTGTAGCAATGGATGATAGAAACTACGAGATATATGAATACGATAACGTATTTGAAGACATTAAAGAAGGAGATGTCCTTAGGATATACAAAAGGAATAACGTTAGTTATATAGTAAGTGTAGATAAAAAGATGAAAAGGGACAAATAAGTAATTCTATTAAGTAAAGTAATAATTAGTTAACCGTAATCACTATTTAGGTGTGGTGTAAAAAATCCAGTTTTATTAAAAATCTTAAAATTTAATAATGATTATAAAAACAAAATAATAAAATAAAAAATAAGAAAAAAGAGCGTTAAAATAAAAAAATTCTTATATATCTCGAAATAAATAACTAAAATATCAAAAAACTAGTTTAATTTAGCTTAGAATAGATATATGACTCTCATCAATCTCTCCAGAAATATTGAGGAAGGATAAATATAGATTTAGGAAATTTTACAACCATCCTTTTTTTGTTATTTTTATATTGTTCCAGATATTTTCTGAACACTGAAATAGATATCACCGTTTGTATTTGGAAAATCATCCTTTTTGATTTATTCCTTTTGATAAGAACTACTTCTATTATTATTGTGATGGAGAGTTATAATCATTTATTAAATAGTTTTGTTAAAGGTGATATACGTTGTTTTATTTTTATATTAGTAGATATAGTAATAATCCATCATCTAATAATCTTCTAAAAGAAGAAGGGTGAAAGGTTGAAGGAAATAATACTTAAATATGTACTTCAAAGTTCCCTATTAAACAGTGGGAAAGTAAATCCAAAGGGAGTCATGGGAAGGATAATGGCTGACAACCCTCATCTAAGGGGTAAAGCTAAAGAGGTATATAACTTAGTACTTGAGATATCTAAGGAAGTTGAATCCATACCTCTCGAAGAACAGAAAAAAAAGTTAGAGGAGATAGCACCAGATATGGTAGTTGAAGAAGGTAAGGAAAAAAAGAGAGAGTTGATATTGAAGAATGTTAAAGATAGTGTAGTTATGAGATTCGCTCCAAATCCTTCTGGCCCTCTACATTTAGGACACAGTAGGGCAGCAGTGCTTAACGACTACTTCGTAAAGAAGTACGGTGGAAAGTTCATACTGAGACTTGAAGATACAGATCCTAAGAGAGTACTCCCAGAGGCATACGAGATGATAGAAGAGGATCTAGAGTGGTTGAATATAAAGGTAGATGAGAAAATTATACAATCTGAAAGGATGGAGATATACTATGAACACTGTGAGAGATTAATAGAGATGGGACATGCCTACGTATGTAGGTGTGATCCTGAAGAGTTCAGAAATCTTAAGAACCAAGGGATACCCTGTAGGTGTAGGAATAGATCTGTGGAGGAGAATTTGGAACTCTGGGAGAGGATGTTAGATAACAGTTTAGAGGGAGCTGTAGTAAGGTTGAAGACTGATATACAACATAAAAACCCCTCTGTTAGGGACTTTCCAATATTTAGGATGGAAGACACCCTCCATCCCAGAACTGGAGATAAATATGTAGTGTACCCTCTTATGAACTTTTCAGTCCCAGTTGATGATCACCTACTGGGAATTACCCATGTTCTAAGAGGAAAAGATCACATAATTAATACAGAGAAACAGAGATACATCTTTGAATATTTCAAATGGGAGATACCTGAGTATATCCACTATGGTATTCTAAAGATAGAAGGGACTGTACTAAGTACTTCTAAGATGTACGAGGGGATAATTAAAAGGGAGTACAGTGGATGGGATGATCCAAGGTTGGGAACCTTAAGGGCTCTGAGAAGAAGGGGAATTAAACCTGAAGCTATATACAGATCCATGTTGGAGATTGGAATAAAACCTGCAGATGTGAAGTACTCCTGGGAAAACCTCTATGCTATAAACAGGGAGATAATAGATAAAGATGCAAAGAGGTTTTTCTTCGTGGAGAATCCAAAGAGGTTAAAGGTGTTGGGGGCAGAACCTAAAACACTATATCTGAGGATGCACCCCGACAGGGACCTGGGCACTAGAGAGCTTCCATTTGAAGGAGAGGTCTATATCTCAGACGATTTAGAGATTAACGGAATGTACAGGTTGATGGAGTTGTACAACATAATTGTGGAGAAAATAGAAGGGGATGTTGTATATGCAAGATACCACAGTGAGGATTTCAAAATACTGAGGAAGAAGAAGGGGAAGGTAATACACTGGGTACCAGTCAAGGATGTTGTAAATACTGTAGTAATTGATACAGAAGGTAGGGAACATCATGGATTTGCAGAGAAGGACTTTAGAAATGTGAATGTAGGCGATATTGTCCAATTTGAGAGGTATGGGTTTGTAAGAGTAGATAATAAAATAAGAGATGGGGAATTAAAGGTCATTTGTTACTTTGCTCATAAGTGACAATAGGGCTATAGGGCTAACATAAAAAATAATATTAAAAAAGTAATAATAAGAATGAATACAGATAAAATAAAAAGTTAAATTAGTCTTTACCTTCTAATCTACATTGAAGTACTGAAGAAGTAGGAGCGAGTTTTATCTCTTTTTTTGTAATTTTATTTTATTACATTAAATTTAAAACATTATAAGTATTTTAAATAATAATATATCCTTATCTGTTATTCCTCCCTCTATTCTATCCTGAAGATATCTACAGGTACATCTACATATTTCTTACTGTGAAAAGTGAAGATTCTAGGTATTCTAAACCTACTCTTGAAGATATGAGTAATACTCCTACCTCTTTCCTCAACGTAATTTATTACAAAGTCTCTAGTTGAAGAGTTGTGAATAGTATATATAACGTCCCCTATCTCTAGAGCCTTCTCTAAAAATATCCTATCTGCATGTCTCTTCTGGGAGCCAAAGGGAGGGTTCTGTATAACTACAATTTTTCCCTCATCTTCTAAGTATCTCTCTATATAACTTCTATCTATATCTTTAACATCCATATCTACGAAAAACACTCCCTTATAAATCTCCTCAAAATCTACATCTAAATTTTTCGATACAGGTATCTTCTCTAACTTTCTCAGATTTTCTCTTGCACACTCCACAGATTCCCTGTCTATATCTACACCTAAAACCTTCCCTGCTCCGAGAAGTTTTGCTCCTATGGATAATCTACCAGTTCCACAACCTAGATCCACCACAAAGTTATCCCTTATATCATCCCTTGCAAAGAATAACAACTCACTGGCGAGTTTTCCCCCTATAGTATATTGTTCTAGATGGGGTTTTGGGTTTGGATGGGGATCTAAGTTATCTAAGATCATCTCCAGGTGTTTCTTTTTCATATCACTTACCTACTACGTAGTTGTATATCTCATCTACACTCTCCCTTATGCCATACTTCTTAAAGTACCTCAGTAAGTTTCCTATATCCCTCTTTAAGTAGTACTCAATGTCCATTTTAAACTCTCCAGGTAATATATCCAACACTATCTTATCTTCCCTCACCTCTATAGCCTGTGCAAAGTCGATGATCAGAAAATCTCCCTCTTCATTTATCAGTATGTTGAATTCACTTAGATCCCCATGGATGTATCCGATGTTGTACATCTTCTTTATCTCTTCCACGATATCCCAGAATAACTTCTTAATATCTATATCTAACTTAGTCAGATCCACCCTTTTCAACTCCACACCATCCCACTTGCCCATAATAATGGCATGCCTGTTTTGATCTATAGGTTCTGGAACCTTTACAACTGGATAAAGATCGTTCAACACCTGGAATTCTCTCTCTGCCGTCAATCTCGAGGCGTAGAGCCAACTTATATGTCTCTTATCTGCCAAGTACAGCCTGTATCTCTTCCCCCTTGTGAAACAGGTCCTCCCCAACTTGTGAAACTTCAAAACAGCCTCTCTGTTGCTAGTTAGTAGTACCGTAAATACATCCCCTTCCTTTCCCACACCTAACTTATTACCTATTGCCTTTATAAGATCTCTCTTTATAAATGTATTGAGTGCCAGCCCGTCGTATCCCTTATGAGACAGCCTGTAGCCGTAGGTACTTCTATTCACAAATTTATGCCTATTAAGTACTTTCAATCTGTATAGTACCTCGTTACTGTCTAACTTAGATTTTTTGATTATTTCATCGACAGGTACCCACTCATGGTGTCTCATAGATATCTCTATTATCCTAAGAATTTTCCAATCCCTATCTCTCATTTGTTTAACAGATTCAACTAGATCTAGTATCACACTTCCATCACCTTTTTTCCTAATTTTAAAGTATTTTATATCTTAGTTTCCATCAAAAGTAATAGTTATCATTGATTATCCTTTTCTTATTTTTCTATTTTTTATTTTTATATTTTTAAGAATGATGATAATAATGATAGGATATTTTAGTTTAAATATCAAATATCTTAATAGCCTTTAGGGGACATACCTTGACACAGTTTTTACATCCGATACACTCTTCTTCGTTAAATACTACGCTGTAGTCTTCATCTTGGTATATGGCCTTAACTGGACAGTGTACTATACAAGCCCCACAGTCGATACATCTCTCCTTATTTTTCTCTATTATCTTTGGAATATCTTCATATTCACCGTATTTTTTCAACAGATTTAGAGCTTCTTCAATTTGTTTCTCACTTCCACTTAACTCCAAGATCAGGAAACTCTCCTGAGGACTCATTTTAGCCATTAAGATATTTATCATGACCTTTGTCTCTAAGATCACCTTTGATATCACCGGTTTATCTATGTACTTCTCGTATACCCAGTAGTATATCCTTTTTTTCATAATTTTCACCATGTTAGAATTTCCTATTTCCCAACAACTTTGAGAGATCCTCTGCAGTTACAACCCCAACAACTTTTCCACTCTTATCTATTACTGGTACTCCTGAGATATCGTATCTACTCATCTTCCTCGCTACAACATCTATTGGTTCATCGAGTGTGGAACTGATAACATGCTTCGTCATTATCTCACATATGGAGTTTATATTTTGAGCTACAGCTCTTGCAATGTCCCAGGATGTTACTATCCCTATCAACCTTCCCTCTTCATCAACGATAGGTAGATGGTTTATATTCTTTTCAGTCAGTATCCTAGCAGCCTCCTCTATAGATATATTCTGTTTTGCCACAATTGGAGGTCTACTGAGAATATCTCTTACCAACTTAACCTCTGCCTTCATAGGTTTACATGAACCTTTTCCTAAGGGAGCTACAGACTCCGAAAGCATGAACTCTCCATTTAGTATCCATTTTTTAAGTTCTTCTGCAACTTCCCGGGATTTTTTATAACTTGAAACAGAGGCTGTCTTAACAGTTTTCTCTACTAATCTTTTCAAATCACTATCGTATATCTCGATGGTAACTTCTCCCTTTCTGAGTTCCTCGTAATTTGTCCTTGCCACCACAGGTCTATCCCTTCTAGGCACTCCGTAATCTAAGACAGGTACCTCGATATCTTCATCCTTTACAGCACAGGCTTTTGCAACTTCTTCATTTAACACGGGAATGGGAATACCTATCCCTATATACAGGGTACATCCGTAATTAGGTATAGTAGCAGCTCTTAAAAATTTAGGACTCATCGTCTTTAAATCCCCTTTAACCATTAAAGTTCCAAAGGCCTTATCTGGGTCGTGCTGAGTACCTTCTCCTATTACGTATCCAATACCCCCACCTAGGAATATCCTAGTACCTATACCAATAGTGTTGAAAGTTTTCTTCTCCCTGTTGTAGTCGTTTTGGAGAGGATTTAACTGCCCAGCTCCCGAGTAGTTTATATTGGAATACTCTGGAAGTAAGGTGCCCATATAGGTATATATTTTCTCTTCTCTACTGTTTGTAGCTGCGGCGTAGGTTTGATAACAGTTTCTTGGATTTACTAGTATAGCCTGATTTAAATCATCCAACGTTATAGTTGTTGACACCTTCTTTCTTGGATAGCAGTCAGTTGTATATCCTTCTGCAACGAGTTTTACCTCTTTCCCTGCTACAAGATCTTCTATAACATGGGCTCCACCGTAGTTGATATCTATATCGTCATCGGAGTTTGGCTGTGCAGCACCTAAGTAGGCATCAACTGCTGCTAGTCCAGAGTAGGCTTCCACTCCATTTAGGTATGTCTTCATCATCTTTATTGGAGGATCTGCATGGCCAAAGTTTAGAAACACTCCACTGGAACACATGGCTCCAAAGGTACCAGTTGTGACGACATCTACTTCCTTTACTGCACCTTCAGGTCCCATCTCTTCTACAACTTCTATCATCTCTTCAGCTGTTAATACTACAGCATCTCCTTTTTTTATCTTCTCATTAATCTCTCTAATGGTTTTCATACTAAACCCCTACAGGTAATTATTTAAGAGAATAAAAATAGAATATTATCCAATAATTTTTATAACTTACTAAAACCTTAATCCCGTAGGATAATCTTTAAATATATTATTAAATCTACATGGTGAAGATATTACCATGGGAAATCATAATTACAGCATATAATGTTTTTAGAGTGAATAAAAAAACAGAGATACTTTTTAAAGAGTTATCTATTATATATTAATTTTACAATAAATGTGTGGGATAGAATGAACAAAGAACAACTTATGGAACTCCATCAGTTTTTCATCCATGTATATAAGGAGTTAGTACCTGAGGATTATAGATGTCCCTATCTAGAACTCTACAAAAAGCTAGATGTTAAACCCCACCATATTCACAGGTTGAAAACTGAACAGAGTGCTGCAATCTTTTTACTTTCTGCATGTATTGCCAGTTATATAGCCGATAACGACGACATGGTTCCTAAATCGTTATCTATAAAATTACTGGAGAATGCTTTTAGGTATTTAAATACAAAATCTAAGAATTTTAACGATATAGAGAAATATAAACAGTTAATAGAGAAAATCAAAGAATCAGGTAGAAAATAGTAGAAGAAATAATTAATCTTAGGGAAAAATATGGAGAATATGGAAAGCATTAGCAAAATACTAAAGGATGTACTGGAGGATATAACTCCAGGAAAGAGGGAGAAAGAGGAGTTGAATAAACTCTCTAAAACAATTATAGATGGACTCTACACTATTATTCAGACAGAAGGGCTATGTGATATAGTTGAAGACATAGTACAAGTAGGATCTACAGCCAGGGACACCCATCTAAAGAATGACTACGACATCGATATTTTTATAAGGTTTAAAAGGGGTGTAGATAGAGAGGTGTTGAAAGAGACTATTTTAAATATAGGTAGGAGGGTTATAGAAAATTTGGGAGGTACTTCCTGGATAGAATATGCTGAACATCCTTATGTCTCGGGAAGAATTGGAAAATACGATATAGATATAGTCCCATGTTATAAGATTGGTTGGAACGAGGGAATAATCTCCGCTGTAGATAGAACTCCCCTTCATAACCAATTTGTAAAGGATATCCTTAAATCAAAACATCTAAACAACGATATAAGACTGTTGAAGAAGTTCTTAAAGGGTGTTGGAATATATGGCTCAGATTTAAAAACTAAAGGTTTCTCTGGTTACTTATGTGAGTTGTTGGTTATACACTATGGTGGTTTTATCAACACCTTGAAGAACGCCCAGAAGTGGAAGATTGGGGAGAAGATTGTATTAGATGAGATTTTCCAGATTTACGGTATAGGCAGAGACTATAGATTTTCAGATTTCGATCATCCTCTTGTAGTATATGACCCTGTAGACCTTAAGAGAAACGTGGCAGCTGCTCTCAGTAAAGAGAACTTCTGTAGATTTATATTCTACTCCAGACAGTTCCTGGAGAATCCCTCTAAGGAGTTTTTCTACAACTATCACAGAAAACTAACAGAGAGAGTAAACAGTAGGGATAGAGGTGCCTTGCTTACCTTAAAAATAGAAAGGGATAGCAATATAGTAGATGATATTATATATCCCCAGATGGAGAAGCTACAGAAAAGTATAAACAAGTTGTTAATTGAAAACGATTTCCAAATATTAGACTGTGAAATTTATGCCACTAAAGATGCCTGTTATCTATCCTGGGAGTTCTTAGTATGGGAATTTCCAAATGTAAAGGTAAGGGTTGGACCTCCAGTATTCAACAGAAAAGTTAGGGACTTTGTGAAGAAGTATCCTAAGCATTTTATCAAGGACTGTAGGGTATGTGCCTACGTAGAAAGGAAATATAAAGATGTCTACCAACTCTTCGAAGATATAGTATCTGGGAAGTTGAAAAATAGGATAAAACATCCTAAGTATGTATCCCCTGTGAATGGTAAGGTGTACAGAGATATATTTGTAAATCGATATATGTCGATTATGAGAATAAAATAATAATAAAGTTGAAAAAAACATTAAATATATAAAGAATAGAACAACTTAGGATCCATAACTCCAAATAGAGAATATATGGTTGTTGGGATAGATATAAAAATAAAAAAATGGTAGCGGGGCGAAGATTTGAACTTCGGATCTCCGGGTTATGAGCCCGGCGGGATCGGCCTGGCTACCCCACCCCGCTTCACAGCAGTAAGTATAGAAGTACTTTATTATATATAAACCTTTTGGTTTTGTGCAAAATTTTAGCACAATAATTATTGTAATTCTTGGCCCTTTAAATTAATTATAGTTGTATAGAGTGTTTTTATAGCCTCTTTACCTTCTTTTCGTCTATTTTATAGATAAAAGTGTTGGACTTTACATCCTTATCTACCAGGAGATTGGGACCTATCCAAGAGTTACTCCCTACTTTCACTCCAGGCATAAATGACACTTGAATGCCTGTCTTCACGTTGTCCCCCATTATCACTCCAAGTTTTCTAACACTTTCAACAACTCTACCTTTTATATTTACCTTTACCGGCTTGTTGTCAAATCTCAGATTTGCAGTTATGGTGTTGCAACCGAAGTTACAGTTCTCTCCTATTATACTGTCTCCAATGTAGGACAGATGGGGGATCTTTGTACCTCTCATTATAATACTGTTTTTTATTTCAGACGAATTTCCTACAAAGGTGTCCTCCATAAGGACTGTATAGGGCCTGATATAGGTCAAAGGACCTACAACAGCTCCAGATTTTATAACAGCAGGGCCTTCGATTACTGTGTTATGCCTTATCACAGCATCTTCTTCCACTACAACATTCCCCTCAATTATTACATTCTCTCCTATTTCTCCCTTTATCTCTCTCTTTATCCCTTTTAAGATATGTCTATTGCTATCTAAGAGATCCCAAGGCCTACCGATGTCGTTCCAATATCCCTTTAGCTTTATACCCTTTATTTTTCTCTCCCTTATAAGTTCCTTTATGGCATCTGTAAGTTCCACTTCACCTCTCTCTGAAGGTTCTAAGTCCTCAAGTATATCTAAGATATCACTCTGGAATTTATAAATACCTCCGTTTATCAGGTTGGATTTCGGATTCTCAGGTTTTTCCTCTATCTCCACTATATTACTTTCCCTGTCCAATACAACCACTCCAAACTCTTTAGGATTTTCCACCTCTACCAAACCCATGGCGTTCTCATGGAGCAGGATTTCTTTTAGGCGATCCTCAAAGACAATATCTCCATTTATCACTAAAAATTCGTCCCCTAAAAAATTCCTTGCACTTAAAAGGGCGTATCCAGTTCCATCTATATCTCCCTGTTCCACGAACTTTACTTTGGGATGATCTCTAAAGTAATCTATAATCACATCTTTTTTGTATTTCACAACGAGATAAATATTATCTACAAGATTTTCAACTTTTTCTATAATATACTCCAGGATAGGTTTCCCTCCTACTGGAAGCATAGGTTTAGGTCTATTTTCAGTTAAAGGTAGTAATCTTGTACCTTTTCCAGCACATAGAATAACCGCGTCCATTATCTCCTCTATCTCAATGTTATTTTTTTGGACTATTAAACCTACTATTAGAATAGTATGTTATAAAAGATTTATAAACCTAACATCTCAAGAGCTTTAGGTATTTGAAGTATCAACTCTTCAATCTGCGTCTTTGGAGTAGGATTTACTATCTCCCCAAGTAATCTGTTTATCTTACAACCTAATATACAGGCCTCCTCTGTTCTATAACCACAACTTATAAGGGACGATACAATTCCTGTAAGGGTATCTCCAGTACCTCCAATACACTCCATAGTTTCAATTCTTGGATTGTCTATTTTCTCTATTATATCCCCATCCTTCACTATATAATCAACTTCTCCTTTGACAACCATATACCTAGGCATCCTGTTTCTGTAGGCTCTCTTTATCAACTCTGGTACCTCTCTATCGTCTACCTCAGAGATAAATCCCCTAACGTAAGCTGGATGTGAAGCCTTCTCATCTGCCAAAAAAGCAAGTTCCCCTACATCTGGGAGAAAGAGGTGGAATTTATCCCCTATTCCAGCAGCCTTTGCAGCGTACATTCCTCCTGCATCAGCTACTATCTTTGGAGAAAAATCTATTTCCATTATCTCAGAAATCTTAGGTTTTATATAGTGTATTACCAACAGATCGTCATCAACATCCTTTAGATGTTTATATATCTTTAAACTTCCCTCTCCTGTGCCAATATCTCCTGCAGTTATAACCTCTGGTAATTCCTCTCCAAAGTACTCGTGAACTTTAATGGAAGCCCCTATTAGTGCTCCAGTACCCATGGATACAGGAAACTCCTTATTACCTATAACTATTCTATTTTCTTTCAGTTTTCCCTTTCCCCTAACAAGATCCAACCCTTCTATCGGTAGAGTACCTGCTATTATCATTTTCACATCTCCCCATATTTCTCTTTAACTATTCTCCTGGCCTCTTCAAAGGATTTATTCAATGTATAGGCACATAAGGTGTATCCTAATGCCTTTGGACTCTCCCCTTCAGGAATCTCCAGTATATTCCTTCCCTTCAATTTCATTGCAAGGTAGGGCACATCTGGACATCCTCCTCCAGATATATTTAGGATGTTTCCCTCTCTATCTACAGTTATTTTCATATTTCCACATCTTACCATAATGGAACCATCATTGAATTCCTTTACCTTTGTAAGCTGAAGAGGCTTTAGAGAAGGATCACTTAGGGGGATGAACTTTAGAGGTTTTAAGTTATTTTTCTCCAGTTCCCTTTTTATCCCTATCTCCTCTACCATGTCGTACTCTAAAGCTAGATCACATCCTTCTCTGATCTCAGGAGGTGGGGCAACAACCTTTATAGAGTATCCCTTTAAGATCTCCTCCGCCTTTATAGCTTCTTTAACACTTTTAAAAATTATCAGCCCTCTATGGCCCTTCTTTTCTTCTTCTTTCTTTTTAACCTTTTTAAAAATAGAGGAGATAAAAGAAGGGATAAATCCCACGATATCACCATTATAACAATAAAAATTATTTAAAATAAATTAATAAATTATTATAAAATTATAAAATTATAAAATAATATTTATAACAACATCTTTATAACTGGTAGTACAAATAGATGGAACACTACAGCACCAACTAGTAATCCGAGGATATAGGTCATTGCACTTTTATTTCCCTCGGCTGCCATAACATAGTTTCTAAAAGGACATCCACCCTGTATAACAGATAAAAATCCTACTCCTATTCCACCAATTATTGTAACTAAGAAGTGTGCCATAAATCCAGCACTACCTGCAGCATCCCCCGGTATGGCAGTTAGGCCCTTCTCCAAGATCCATGGAAAGGAAGGGATCATACCTAATCCATAGAATATAATGTATCCTATTAAAGAACCTCCAAGAAATCCCAGGAGTCCTTTTATAAGCCATGTATCTCTAATTAGATAAAGATCTCTCATTCCCCCAATAAAACAGAGTGCAGCTCTCTGCCCAAGATATCCAATTAGGATACCGAATATAAGTGTCCCTATAGCAGGTAGATATTCCCCCATGATATCACCTATGCTATTTTAAGATTCCTTTTTAGATACAGTTCACTTCCTATTACAACTCCGATGAACAATCCTAGAAGGCCGATTATACCAAATATATCTCCATAACTAGTTCTTAAACTCATTCTAATAGGACAGCCTCCCATTAAGAGGGCGAAATTTATCACAAGGAATCCAAGGATGAAACTAACCCCTAAGTTTTTGGTGGATCTAAGCTTAAAGTCTTTGTGGATAACAGCACCTATTAACGCCCCTAAAAATATACCTACCACAGTTAAAACAGGGAAAAATTTCGATACTGGAGCTAACCCCAATGTTGTACCTGCTATACTGTTCACTATCCAGTTTATCAAATCCCTTGTATGACATGCAATACATAAACCGTAGGCTGGAGGAGGTGTAACTTTAAAAACTGCCTGCAGAATTGCTCCTGAGAGTCCTGCAAATAACCCAGCCTGTAGCGGTGATATCTTCATATTACCACCTCTAACCCAGTCTTTAGCGGTAATTATGTTATTCAGTTATATATAATTTTCTTAATAGAATTTTTAATATTCTAATTGCTATTAATATTCTTAATAAGTATATCTTAATGTGATAACTATGCTGATAATACTTGTGGGCCTCCCATCTGTGGGGAAGAGTACCTTTGCAAAGAGACTTTCTAAGGAACTTTATCTCAGAGGTGTAGATAACATAGTAATAGGGAGTGATGTTATAAGAGAATGTTTTCCAGTGTGGAAGAGAGAATACGAGGAGTATATAAAGAACACAACCTATCAATTTATAGACAGTGCCTTAAGAAAGTTCTACGTAATAGTAGATGATACTAACTATTATAACTCAAAGAGGAGAGATCTGATAAGTATTGCAAAGAGGAGGAACAAGGATTACATGATTATTTATTTAAGAGCACCACTGGATGTTATATTAGAGAGGAATATAAAGAGAGGGAAGAAAGTCCCAAATGAGCTGATTTTAGAGATGTACAATAAATTTGATGAACCTGGAATGAAGTATGCATGGGATAGACCCGACATCGTAGTGGACACCCATCGGGAGATAAATTTTGATAAAATAGTCAATATTATTCTCGATAAAGGTGTTAAGAAGTCTAAAATAGAGAAAAATAGAAAAGAAGACAACTCTAAAAAACAGATATGGGATAAAGTAGATAAGATAACCAGGGATGTTGTTGGGGAGTATATTAAAAAGGATGTTGTGAAGGGAAAAGATATTAGAGTGATTTTAAAACTTAGAAAGGAGTTTTTAAAAAATCTGAAGTCTAATATTTTAAATGATGAGAGGTGTTTGGAAAATATAAGATCTGATTTTAAAAGATTTTTAAATGAAAGACTGGATAACGATAAATAGGTAAAAAATTGTTATTAAAAATAAATACCTTCCTCGGTACTTCCAGATACATATGAATCTTTCTAACAGGGACTAATGTTATTATTATTTTTATTTCTAATTTTTTAAATCTAATTATATTAATCATTATTAATAAATTTATAATAAACTCTTAAAATAATGTTAGGAGAGAGATGTTCTAAACTTTACAACAACGGTGATCCTTATGAAGATAGAGGAGGAGATAAGGAGAATAGAAGAGGAGCTTAGGAGGACGAAGTACAATAAAGCTACTCAGAAACATATAGGTATATTGAAGGCAAAGCTTGCTAAGTTGAGGGATCTTCAGAATAAACCAAGGGGTGGAAGTTCAGGGTACTCCTATGCAGTTAAGAAGACTGGAGATGCTACAGTAGCATTTGTTGGGTTTCCATCAGTTGGTAAATCTACTCTATTGAATAAACTTACCAATGCAAATTCAGAGGTGGGTGCTTATGCCTTCACAACTTTAACCATAGTACCAGGTATCTTGGAGTATAAAGGGGCGAAGATACAGGTGTTAGATGCTCCAGGGATTATAGCAGGGGCTTCTGTGGGAAAGGGGAGAGGTAGTGAGGTACTCTCTGCCGTTAGAAGTGCAGATCTAATACTGCTTGTGGTAGATGTCTTTACACTTGATCATCTACCTGTATTGGAGAAGGAACTTTACAACGTAGGTATAAGGTTAGATGAGAAACCTCCAGACGTTAAGATAGTTAAAAAGGACAGAGGAGGGATTACTGTAAGTAGTACTGTACCTCTGACTAAGATAGATGAGGAGACTATAAGGGCAGTGCTCCAGGAGAACAAGATTCATAATGCAGATGTTGTAATAAGGGAAGATATTACAGTGGATCAACTTATAGATGTGATAAGTGGAAACAGGGTATATATTCCATCCCTTGTAGTAGTCAATAAGATAGATCTGGCAGATGAGGAACTTATAAGGAGAATTAAGAAGAAGTTGGAGGATAGGGAGTATGTGTTGGTATCTGGATACAGGGAGATAAACTTGGAGGAGTTAAAGGAGAAGATCTATAACACCTTAGGGTTTATCAAGGTTTATCTTAAACCTCAGGGTAAAAAACCTGATCTAGACGAGCCATTAGTACTCTTGAAGAACTCTACAGTTGAGGATGTATGTAATAAACTTCATAGGGATTTTGTTAAGAACTTTAGATACGCCCAGGTTTGGGGAAAATCTGCCAAACATCCTGGACAGAGGGTAGGACTTAACCATGTCCTTGAGGATGGTGACATACTAACTATAGTGACAAAGAAGAGATAATGGGATAATATGGATAACTTAGAGGAGAAGATGGAGAAGTTAAAGAGGGCTGGAGAGATACATGTTAAAGTAATGGAGGAGGCTGTAAAACTTGTTAAACCAGGAGTGAAACTTCTAGATGTAGCTGAGTACGTTGAAAGTAGGATAGTAGAACTTGGAGGAGGTGCTGCCTTTCCCTGCAACATCTCTATAAACGAGGTTGCAGCTCACTACTCCCCATGTTATATGGATGAAAAGGAGTTTTCAGAAGGGGATGTTGTAAAGTTAGATATTGGAGTCCATGTAGATGGGTATATAGCAGATGGTGCTATAACTGTAGATCTTTCAGGATCTTATAGTGATTTAAAGAAAGCATCGGAGGATGCTCTCAGATCTGCAATTAAGGAGATAGTGCCACCTATGAAGGTAGGAGAGATAGGGGCTATTATCCAGGAAGTTATCGAGAGTTATGGGTATAAACCTATATCTAATCTCTCTGGTCATGTGATGGAGAGATATTTACTACACTCTGGAATAAATATTCCAAATGTGAGAGAAACGTCTAACGAGTGTATAGATGTTGGAGATATTGTGGCAATAGAACCTTTCGCTACAGAAGGTTTCGGACAGGTTGTAGATGGTAGTGAGAGATATATATTTAAATTTCTCAGGGTAAGGCCCCTTAGATTGCCCATTGCAAGGAAGTTGTTAAAACTTATAGAGGATAAGTATCCCTATTTGCCCTTTTCCGAGAGGTGGATATTAAAGGAGAATGTGAGATACAGATCGGCCCTGAGGAATTTAGTATCTTCAGGCTGCATATATGCCTATCCAGTACTGATAGAGAAGAAGAGAGGTATAGTCAGTCAGGCTGAACATACTGTACTACTGACAGAAAATGGTGTGGAGATTATAACTAAGGGACTGTTGTGATAGTATGAAAGAGTAACTCAATTGGTATATTAAGGTATCACTTTTTTAGGAATAGTTAGGTTAATAAGGGAAAGTGGGATACAATAGAAGAATATATATTTTTCTATGAAATTTTTTGATAACAACCTCATTAGGTATTATACATCAATAATACATTTTATAATAATTCTTTTGTTAAATAATATTGTTTAATATATTAAATAGGTTTAAATACTAGACTATTTCAAAATCATTCATTAGTTATATATCCCTTAACAGCACTCTTTGCCGCAACTACTGGAGATGATAAATATATTTTTGCATTAGTACTACCCATCCTGCCTTTAAAGTTCCTATTAGAAGTAGATAGACATACTTCACCATCTCCCAAAACACCCTGATGAGCACCGAGACATGGACCACAACCTGGAGGACATATAATAGCACCTGCTTCGAGGAATATCTTTATCAGTCCTTCCTTTAAAGCATCCTCAAATACTTTCTTTGAAGCAGGGATAACAATCAGCCTTACATCTCTATGCACCATCTTACCCTTTAGATATCTTGCAGCCATTCTAAGATCTTTCAGCCTCCCGTTGGTACAGGAACCTATAAATACCTGATCTACAGGAGTACCTACTACATCAGAGACAGGTTTAACGTTATCTGGATAGTGAGGACATGCAACTTGCTCTTCCATGTCTGTAATATCTATATCTACTGTCTTGTAATAACTCTCCTCCTTCTCATCTACGGATATTCTGTTTCGTATAAGATATGCTAACTCTTCATTACTTACCTTATCCCTTAGATACTCATAGGTTTTCTCATCTGCCTCAACAATACCAACCTTCGCTCCCATCTCTACAGCCATATTACAGAGTACCACCCTATCCTCTACATCCATTCTCTTAACAACCTCTCCCCCATACTCTATAGCCATATATATAGCTCCTCTTCTTCCAACCTCCTTACAAACCCTAAGTACTATATCCTTGGATGTGATTCTATCATTACTCCCCACGATATTAACCCTTATAGTCTTAGGTACCTTTATCCAGGTTTTACCAGTTGCAAATATATAGCCCATGTCTGTAGCTCCAAAGCCTGTTGCAAATGCACCGAGGGCACCGTAAGTACATGTATGACTGTCCCCTCCAGCGATAACCATGTTAGGTTTCACATGTCCTTTCTCAATTAACACCTGATGACATATGCCCTCTCCTTCCCTATAAACATACTTTATTTTCTGCTCCCTTACAAACTCCCTTGTAATTTTATGCATATTTGCAGCCTTTACAGTATTTGCAGGGATGTTGTGATCAAAACTGATTACTATCCTCTCCCTATCCCAAATCTTACTGGCTATCTCCTTAAAGGCTTTTACAGCAAGTGGTGTAGAACCGTCATGAGTCATAGCCAGCTCTATATCTACCTCTACTGTATCACCCTCATAGACTTCTCTACCTAACTTTTTAGATATTATCTTCTCTACTAACGTCATAATACCCCTTCTTACTTTTCATTATTAATTTGAAAATTAGTTATTAAATGAAGATAATAAAAACAGATGGTAAAAGGAGTAGTAATATACTTCAGTATACTTCAGAAGGTTTAAAAAGACTTTCTAATAATCTTTATTCCCATTTTTATAATTATTATTACTTTTATAATTATTATTACTATTATCACTATTACTATAAAACCTCCTTCAATACTGTAGGTATTTCAGAGATTCTCCTTACAACGTAGGCACCTGCATCTCTTAAAGCCCTCATTTTACTCTCTACAGTGCCTAAACCTCTCTCGATTATTGCACCTGCATGACCCATCCTTTTACCCTCTGGTGCACTAATCCCTGCGATGTATGCAACTACAGGTTTCTCCATCTTTTTTATATATTCACTTGCCCTCTCCTCACTACTACCTCCTATCTCCCCTACCATTACAACAGCATCTGTATCTCTATCCTTCTCAAATAACTGGAGGATGTCTATAAAATCAGTGCCTACTACAGGATCCCCCCCTATTCCAACGCAGGTGGACTGTCCATAACCACTAACTACCAACTGGTTGGCTATCTCGTAGGTTAAGGTACCACTCCTGGACACCATTCCAATATATCCTTCCTTTAAAACCCTGGCAGGTATTATCCCTAACTTACCAAACTTAGGAGAAGCTATACCTGGTGTATTCGGCCCTATGATTTTAACCCCTTTCTTTCTTCCGTAATTCACTATATCCACAGTATCATGCACAGGTACATGTTCAGTGATGATCACTATCAATTCTATACCTCCATCTATAGCTTCATAGACAGCATCCTTCACTGCAGGTGCTGGAACGAAGAGCACAGAAGCATTTACATCATGCTCCTCCACAGCTTCCTTTACAGTGTCATAAACAGGTATCCCATGTATTTCCTTTCCCCCTTTTCCAGGTGTAACTCCTGCCACTATCTTAGTTCCAACGTCTAACATCTCCTTAGTATGGAAACTCCCCTGTCTTCCAGTTATACCTTGGACAATAGCTCTAGTGTTCTCATCGATCAGTATCACAATTTCACCTAAAATATATTCTCAATCTCTTTAAAAAAGGAGGTAAAAACTTTTATCTAACTTTTATCTAACAATATCTTAATATACTTTACCAAAAGATATTTATATTATCAGTAGATACTTCTAAGAAATCGTAAGATAACAAGAAAGATAACATGATAATAACTAGATGGTGAAAACATGGCAAGGATGCACGCAAGGAGAAGAGGAGCCTCAGGTTCTAAGAAACCTCTAAGGACAGAACCTCCAAAGTGGATTACCATGACTCCTGAAGAAGTGGAACAAAAAGTTGTTGAACTGGCAAAGAAGGGATATCAATCTGCAGTGATTGGGCTTATCTTAAGGGATACATACGGTATTCCAGATGTAAAACTGATAACTGGAAAAAGTATAAGTAAGATAATGAAGGAACACAACGTCTATCCAGAAGTACCTGAAGACCTGTTGAATTTGATGAAAAGGGCAGTTAATTTAAGAAATCATTTAGAGAATCATCCAAAGGACTTACATTCCAGGAGAGGATTACAACTGATAGAGTCAAAAATTAAGAGATTAGTTAAATACTATAGGAGGAAGAAGGTACTACCTGAGAATTGGAAGTACACACCAGAAACTGCAAAGTTGCTGGTAGAGTAATTACAAATTTTTATATTATTTTTTACTTTTAATTACTTTTAATATTATATTATTTTTATTACTATTTTCTTTTCTTTTAAGGGATTTATATGAAGTTCAGTGATTATATAGTGGATTTTTTATTAGATAGAGGTATAAAAACAGTATTTTCCTACCCTGGAGAGCAGATAATAGATATATACAAGGGATTGGAGGACTCATCTATAAGAAACATTCTAGTTAGACATGAACAGGGAGCTGTACACATGGCAGATGGGTATGCCAGGATTACTAACTACGTAGGCGTATGTTTGGTAACTGCTGGACCTGGAGCTACAAATTTGACAACTGGAATATTTACCGCATATAAAGATTCTTCCTCGATTTTAGCCATTACAGGAAGATGTAAAAGAAAGTATATAAATAAAAATTACTTTCAGGAGATAACTATAGATTTTCTAAATATCTACAGAGGGTACTTCGTAGATAAGCCAGATCCTAATATTATCGTCAGGGCGTTTAACGAATGTCTAAATAGTAAAAAACCTGTATCCCTGAATATACCCAAGGATATTGGTAGTATGGAAATTATAGTAGATAATAACTATAATGAAAATAATAATTTAAAAGAAAAAATTAAGATTATTGAAGATAACAGAGACGTTAAAAAACCTTTAATACTTATAGGCCAGGGAATATACGGCACTTTAAAATATAGAGACTTAATGAAGATAAACAAAATACTTAAGAAGTTAAATATACCTCTTGTTACCACATTCCCTGCAAGGGGTGTTGTCGAAGAGACTCATAACTACAACCTGGGGTTAGTTGGAAGGAGAGGTACTCCTACTGCAAATAGATATCTACTAGAGAGTAACAAGATAATCTCCATCGGAACAAGTTTGTCCTACAACACCATACCTGAAGGTATAAGGGAGAACACTTTAAAAAAGATAACACCTCTTAATGTAAGAATCAACTCTCTAGATGATATTAAGTGTATAGTCGAAGAAATAGAGAAAACCTTTCCAGAGGTAGAGTCTCCAGAGAAAGATACCTTTATATTAGATTTAGGAGACTACTCCTCCAAGGTGCTGGAAATACTGAAAAACATACCGGAAGATAGTATTGTTGTTACAGATGCTGGAAACCATACAGTTTTTGTATCACTGCTTAGAATGTGCAAATTACCTAGAAGTATTATCTCTTCCCATGGTATGGGTACCATGGGTTTTGGACTTCCTGCATCCATAGGTGTCAAGTTGGGATGTATAGATTACAACATCCAAAGGGAAGTAATCTCCATAAGTGGAGATGGAGGTTTCCAGATGAACCTCCAGGAACTCTCCACATTGGAGGAGAACAACTTAAAGATACTTCTTATAGTGATGAAGAACAATAAGTTGAACAGTTTCTGTAGACTTAAGAACCCAGATTTCAACAAAATAGCAGATGGATACGGTATAGATAACATCTATATCGAAGATATCGATGATATTAAGCCAAATATAAGATACTACCTCAGGAAAAATAAACCTTACTTGATGGTTGTAGAGTGTGAAGATGAGAAACTACCTGAACCATTTCTACAATAATTTTTAAAATCATTTTAATTTAAATATTTAATATTATTAATATAACAATAGAATAAAGAGGGATGAGAGATGGAAGAGTTGTTCCAACTACTTACAAGGAATATACACTTCAACATAACAGAGTTAAGTAGTAAAACCTGGAACCAGAACTGGAGGGTACCTGAAGGTCTTATATCTATAATTGGCCTGAAACATGGGAAGAATCCAGTTTTCTACTATGGAGTTACAGCCAACTACAGGGAGGAGTATGTAATAAATAAGGGAATCTCCGAGAATGGAAACAAGTTCATAAATGTAAGGGTATACTTTAAATTTGATAGAAAGGATATTCTGGAGAAGGAGAAGTATATAGTTGCAAATGGATTTCACGGACTTCTTCTATGTGTTAAGATAGATAAAGATAAGTTTGTAAAGGTTGCCGAAAAACTACTACTACAAGAATACAGAAGTGGAGATCCTCATATAGTAGAGGTTTTAGAAAAGATGAAAGATAGGAATGTATTCAACAGTGTAGAAGAGAGTATTAGATATATTGCCAACAGAGATTACAACTGGCTAATAGGGAGGTTGAAGTATAAGGCGGGGCTTCTTAACTACTCTGGAGAGGGTTACTGGTTACTCCCTCTAAAGACAAATATGGAGATAACTAGAGGTTTCAAAGTGACAGAAAAAGAGATTATTGTAGATCTGGAAAATGTGGAACTTTTCAAAAACTACATAGTATATGTGGATACTAAGAGTAGAATAGTTAGATACAACAGATACAGGTTGTGTAAAAGTGGGTTTTCACTGGTAGACGAGATAAGGAAACAGATGAGAGATGATATATGCCCATGGTGTGGTGGGAAACTTAAGTTAATTAAGACAAAAAAGGGGGAGTTCTTAGGATGTTCCAACTACCCAAAATGTCTTTACAGGAGGTTTTTAAAGAAAGGGGAGGAAAATAGATTAAAAGTTGAAAGGAGTGAAAATGTCTCATACGATCAGTCCCTTCTGATAAGGTGATAGTTAGAAGGGATAGACGCCTCCAATATTTTGACGAGGCTGCTACTAAACAGGCTGTAGTTCTTAGGATTTTAAAGGCCTTGGGGTGATCCCTTTAACATAGATGAGGTTTATCCAAAGTATTCTGTAGGTGGTGGGAAGGTAGATTACGCCCTTTAAATGTAACGGTAGAATTAAGGTGTTCATCGAGGTTAAGAAGGTGAATGAAAACTTAGAGAGACATCAGGAGCAACTTTTAAACTACTCCTTTAAGGAAGGTGTAAAACTTGCAGTACTGACAAATGGTATCAGTTGATGATTCTATTTACCACTAAGTGAGGGGGTTGGGAACAGAGGAAGTTCTATACAATTTTACAAAGAATCCTAACAATTTAAGAGTTTCTATAGGATAGATAATACAGATATCTATATGGAAACTAGTCTCAGTTCTAAAGGTGTAGTTAGGCTCTCTAAGAGGATACTATTCCTTTTTGGGTAAAAGAAGAGAATCTCCTTAATCGAAACTAAAGAAGAAAGAGGGATACTGAGTAGGAGATATCAATAATTAACAATAAAAATAACTGATATAAAAAACAATAAGGTAAATAATAATAGAGAATTTATAAAATAACAGATAGAAATTATCACAATAAAAAACAATGGACTATTTCCAGAGCACTGGAATAAGATGAGGAATTTTTCGTGATATATAATATAGGAATTTTCTATTTCAAAACCTTTTTCGTTATTTTTTTATAATTGTTATAATAATTGTTAATTTTTATAGGATTTTTAATGGGAACGGGATTTTTATACTTTTTAGACATACAAACATATAAGTGATAGTATGGAGTTGCACATAGACGAGAAAAAACTCCTAAAAATATTCCAAGATAGTGGAAAAGAGGAGATACCTGTCAAAGAGTTATCTAGGAACGAACTAATGGGATCTGAGACAAAGGTTATGAGAAGTGCCCTATGGCTCTCAGGTAAGGGGTTGGTGGATATTGTAGAGAGGAGAAGAAAATACGTAAAACTAACTGAGAGAGGTGAAAAAACCTTAAAGGAAGGACTTCCCGAGAGGAGGATAGCAGAGTATCTGAAGAAGAAGGGTATCACTCATATACCTATAGAGGATGTTAAAGATATCCTGGACAAATCGGAGATAAATCCTGCACTTGGATACCTAAAAAGAAAGGGTATAGCCAAAATAGAGAAAGGGGTTATACACTTTAAAACTTTGGATTATAGAGATGAAGAAGAAGAGGTACTTAAAAATATCAAGATAGACGGTAATATAGAAAAATATCCTCCTGATATCCTAAATATACTTAAGAAGAGGGGACTGGTTGAGATAGAGGAGACAACAGAGAGATCTATCAGATTGACGGAAAAAGGTAAGGAGTATATAAAAGAACCTATAGAGATAAAGGAAGAGATCACCCAATTAACTAGAGAAGATATTATCTCAGGTAGATGGAAAGAATGTTACATTAGGCCCTACGATGTAGGAGTTCCTACAGAAGAGGTTTATCCTGCAAAGTATCATCCGTTAACTAGGATGATATACGAAGTTAGAGAAGTACTATTAAGTATGGGATTCAAGGAAGTAAAGAGCCCAATAGTGGAGACAGAGTTCTGGAACTTCGATATACTCTTTGAGCCCCAGGACCACCCTGCTCGGGATATGCAGGATACCTTCTTCTTAAAGTACCCTAAGAGTGGAGAGATCCCTGAGGAACTTCTAAGAAAAGTTAAAGAAGTACATGAGAGAGGGACTGTAGATGGGAGAAAGGTATCTAAGGGATGGAACTACGAATTTCAGGAGGAGATATCTAGGAGAACCGTTTTAAGGACCCATACTACGGTATCATCTATTAGATACTTGGCATCCTTATCTCAGGAGGAGAAGGAGAAACCTCATAAAGTGTTCTGTATAGACAGGGTATTTAGAAATGAAGCTATAGATTACAAACATCTACCTGAGTTCTACCAGTGTGACGGTATAGTTATGGATAAAAATGTTAATTTTGACAACCTTATAGGTATATTGGTGGAGTTTCTAAGGAAGTTAGGCTTTGATAGAGTTAGGGTAAGACCTGCATACTTCCCATTTACAGAACCTTCCTTAGAAGCTGAGGTGTATCTGGAGGGTAAGGGCTGGCTCGAGATATTGGGAGCAGGTATGTTCAGACCTGAAGTTCTTGCACCCCTGGATATAGATAAACCTGTGCTGGCCTGGGGAATTGGATTGAGTAGATTAGCGATGCTTAAGTTAGGGCTAAAGGATATAAGGGAACTACATAGGAATGACTTGAAATGGCTGAAGAGTGTTAGATATGCACCTTAAATTATAACTACAACTCGTAGGTATATGAAAATAATATTTTTAAAAGGTTTAATAGTTTAATAGAAAAATCCATTTCTACTTTCTTAATACTCGGTGTAAACCAGAGGACGAAGTTTAGATTTTATTTTTTTATCTGTATTTTTTATCTAGATTTTTATTTGATTTTTATTTGGGGTATTATGGCAGGGAAGGTAATAATAGTAGGCGCAGGACCTGGAGATCCAGAGTTGATAACTTTAAAGGGAAAGAAGGCTATAGAGGAAGCAGATATTATCGTATATGCAGGTTCTCTTGTAAATAAGGAAATTTTGAAATATAACAGGAAGAACGCCAAGATCTACAACAGTGCCACTATGGATCTGGAGGAGATAGTTAAAGTAATGGTAGATGGAGTAGAAAAGGGTTTAAAAGTTGTAAGGTTACACACAGGGGATCCCTCAATATACGGTGCAATCAAGGAGCAGATAGATGAGTTAAAAAAGCATAATATAGAGGTTGAAATAATACCTGGAGTAACATCCCTATCTGCAGCAGCAAGTTCTTTAAAGGTGGAATTGACACTTCCAAAAGTGTCTCAAACTGTTATAATCACAAGGCCTGAGGGGAGGACACCGAAACCTGAAGGAGAGAGTTTAAAAGAGTTGGCCAGACATAGATCCACTATGGCTATATTCTTAGGAGTAGGAATGATAGATAAGGTTGTATCTGAGTTGATAGAGGGGGGATACAGAAAGGATACTCCAGTTGCAGTTGTTTATAAGGCCTCTTGGAAGGATGAGAAGGTAGTTAAAGGGACATTGGAAGATATTGCCCTCAAGGTTAAAGAGGCTAACATAAGGAAAACTGCATTGATAATAGTGGGAGATGTACTATGTCCTAAGGAATATGAGTATTCAAAACTTTACAACAAAAACTTTGAAACAGAATATAGAAGGAAAAAGGTGTAGAATTTTGAGATTTTTAAGAGGAGAGGAAATAAGTGTAAAATCACCTCTTGAGAATTTCAATTCCCTCATTTACTATCCTAAATTTAACCCTCTCTCCTTCTTTAATGTATCTATGTTTTTCTAAAATGGCTTCCCTGATTTCGTTTATCCTTTCCATTCTTACAATAGTTTTACTCCAATATTCTAGTACTATACCACCTATAGGCTTAACTCCAGTGTATGTATCACTAATCTGATTAGTTAACAAAACTGCTACGTTCTTTTTTTTAGCAAGTTTTAACAAGGTAAGTATCTGTTTTCCAAGTATCCTGTTAAGAAGGGCGTTCCTATGAACGTCGTCGGAGAGTTCCAACCTATAGAGGGAAGATATCCCATCTATGATTACTAAACCTATGTTTTTTATATAAAAGAGTTTTTCAAGGACTTTGGACTGTTCCTCGAAAGTTTCTGGTTCATAGAGTGTTAAGTTCTCGAGAACCTTTTCAAAATCCCTTCCAGATATTTGTCTTATTCTCTCAACAGAGAGTCCTCCCTCTGTATCGACATATACTACTCTATAACCTCTCCTCACAAAGTAGACCATAGATATTATAGCAATATTTGTTTTTCCCACACCTGGAGGGCCATATATCTGTGTTATAGTTTTCTTCTCTATATTCCCTCTTAGTATATCCGATAGCATAACATCACTTTATTACTGTGATTGTTTAATTAAACATCCCTAATGCTCTTGTAGAATTTGACATATAAATTTTGTATAATAACATTATTACTTGTTTTATCGAAGAATTATAAGATATAATAATAATATCTATATTATCCCAGTTCCCATCAAAAAAAGGTAATAACAATTATTATTAAAAATAAAATAACAATAAAATAAATAACAAAAAACTGTTTTTAAAATAAAAAATAAAATAAAAACTTCTATCCAACTATAAATACATTCTCTCCTACTCGCCTGAACATTGAGGAAGAGATGACTCTTTTCTAAGAATAGATTCTGTTAACTCTATTCCCCATATATACTTTAAAACAGCAACAGAGGTTTACTTAGATGTCTCCTTGCAGAAGGCGGTACTTCGTAAAATCCCTCTGAGATATCTCTCTTTACTTCTATCAGTTTTATGCTGTTATAATTTACTCTCTTCTTACACCTGTTACATACGTATCCACTTTTAACCCCTTTTGATTTCAAAGTACCTCCACAGGAACATTTCTTATCCTTCATATATACCTTAGCCAATTTAACAATTTTCAACTTCTCCAGGTTTATACCAAAAGGTTTCTCCCTTACAGTGCCGTACACACCTACCATGTCCCCCTTTTTTAACTTTCTTACAATATCCCTAAATCCTTTTGTAGGTTCATAGGCCACACAGGAAATCTCCCCAGTATTATCACAAACCTTAAAGATTACAGCTCCTCCTCTTATACTCTTAGGGTCTTCTGTAACCACTCCATGGACTATAACACCAGTGTTTGGATAGATATCTTTTATCTTCATTGGTCTTAGATGAGCATCTGTACCCTGGTTAGTTTTAAATATCATATATCTATCTATCTTCTCTTCACATTTTACCATCTTCATAGCCTCTAAAAGTATCTCTTTGTTTACCCCCCTGATACCATAGAGAACTGGACACTTAGTATTAGGTGCAATTATCTGCTTATCTCCATCAACGTTGTTGAAGGTATAAGGAAATGTCTTCCTATCCATCTCTACAACAGACTTATCGTCGATTATCCTTTTCTTTCCCCAGTTCTCCTTTTTTCTATAGGTGAGAAGTTCATAGGTATAGGGCCCAGAAGATGCTATACTTCCTAAAGCCCCTATGATACCGTAACCTTTTTTGTAACATACGTATTCTCCACCTACTTTCTCAACCATCTCTTTTGCATAATCTAAATCCACAATATCGTAAAGTACCTTCTTGTAGTATTTTTTTAAAAGTTCCCTGTTTTTTTTATAGTCTTTCTCCATTAGAAAAACCACTCCTGGATTTGTATTTTCATCTTCAAGGTCTGAGTACTTTTCTACGTACTTTAAAACAGTTTTTTTTATATAGTCTATATCCCTGTCCTTTAAATTCTCTTCGAGAACTCTTAAAGAAATCCCTCCATTTCCCCTTGTTTTATATTTAACCATCGGATTCATCCGTATCAATTTTGGAGTATCCATCTTGTATCTCTTTTCCAACTCCTCCATTAGAAGTGTGCCAATATAGGTAGTGCAGTATCTCTCTCTACTATCTGTGTCATCTATGCCTATAAACATTGCCCTCACCCCAATTAAACTGTTAAAACCCGGAAAATAAAAGATAAATTGAAGGTAATAAGTAATTACATACCTTTAGACGCTCTTAGATACTAGAATAGTAATTTTAATATTACTTTTTTAGTGGAAATGGATAATTAAGAATAAAATTTATATAAAACTGGAATTCTCTTAGATGATTTAGAGAAATTAGTGTCCCAATTCGAAGTTATTCTATCCTAACAGACAGATTTTTAGTTATATAGAAATCTAGATTTTTAGTTATATTGAAATCTCTAAAGGAAATGTTAAAGGAAATGTTAACAATATTTGGAGGCAAGGGGTTTTGCATATACCTCAAGTTATCTCCAGTGATGTTTATGTAGGAGATATTATCGTGATACTCTTTTCTAAACACTATAGTGGTTGGACTGTTTACTACAATCTCTTTGTTAGCAAACCTTATAGTATAATTAATATTTCCTATAGGTCTAAAGGTTGTTGAAAGGGTAACATCCTTTGAGTAAGATATTAAAGCGTAATTCTCAAAAACATCCATTATAGAATGTCCTCTTTCCACGATTTCTGAGTATCTGATATTGTTTAACGTATTAAATACGTTATAACTGAGTATTGCAGTAACTATCAGTATAAAGAGTATCGCCATTACAGCATCGATTGAGATCTGACCTCTATTGAACAGCATGATATCCCTGTAACTGTCGGTGTAATATATTTAATACTTACAACTATATAATAATTAGTTAAAAAAATTTATATTTAGACATTACAACATTTTTAAATATATTAAAATGTAAATAAAAAACTTAGTTCTTATCAAACTGATAAGGTTCAAAAAAATAATAATAACTATAAAAAAAATAACATGATAAAAAATAGAAACTCCTATCTCAAATGCAAAATTAAAAAATTATCTATTATTATATAATTTTTAGTTATTGCCTTAATGGTAATTGAGATGGTTGTTTTATAGCAACAAACTTGGAATTTTTTGTCTTCTTCTATTATTTTATTCGTCAGTATATTGCTAATAATTGTCCAAGAAATACAGTATAGTTGGGAATATCAACACCCCCATTAGATAGGACATATTCCCTCGAGACTTCAAGGATAGGATTCCTAAAGCAGATGCCACCAGGAAAACTATAAAGTAATATATGGGATACTTAGATAAATATCCTAAAATTACTACGATGAATAAACAGAGAAGTAGTACATAGAGAGAAATCTTCCCGTAATTCACCTTAGATAGATACTTTAAAATGTACTGTGAAAGAGTAATGAGTATATAGAAGGCACATCCTGTTGCCATCACTAAAGGAATAATGATACTACTATCCAAAGGTATGGAGAGATTCTTTATAGCCACTGCAGTTCCACTTCTCCCGTATCCTATTATTAGGAGGGAAAGTATAGAGAACACCTCGTTGGACATGGTGATAGCACCTTGAGATACTAAAAAACCTTTTATACTGTTCTCCCTTATTAATTTACTTAGAAAGAAGTTTATCTGGGATCCTCCAATTGCAGGTAGAAATATCCTTAGGAATCCTCCAAAGGTCCCTACACATGCATACTTTATGAGGGATACATCTACCTCCGGATAGGTAATTCTCTGAGGAGGGATTTTCTCGCTTTTTATATTTTCTAAGAGGAAAGGTATTCCAAACATTCCTGTAAATATACTGGTTAATATATTGTCCACTGGAAAGCGGTTGTATAAGACCACTATTCCAAACAATCCTGAGAGAAGGAGTATAAGGCTGTTCCAAAACACGTTATCTGTAAATATTAAAGATAAAAATACCAACAGTATCAATATATAGGGAATATAAGGTTTAAATAGAGTATAGGTACTCTCTAAATCAAAACCTATGTAGAAAATTAAAAATGCCAATATAACAGAGAGTAGTACTCCTATAAAACCTCCAATACCACACAGGACTATTCCTTCGTACCCCCTACCATTAGAGGTTAACCTATGTAGAGGTAAAACAGAGACTGCAGTTTCATCCTGGGGCACACCTATAAATGCCGAAGGTATATAGTTTATAAAATAGTGGGTAATTACCATGCCTATTAGAAGATATAAATAATTCTGTGGAGATAGATAATTGTAAAGTAGAGTAACAAAGGGCACTAGAGTGTTTGGATGTATTCCAGGGATCATTCCAGTGAAGGTTCCCAGTACACATCCGAAAAATAGAAAGAATATGTTGGTGATGTCCATATTGTCATTAAGTTCTTTTTATCTTTCTTAGTCTATGACCACAGTAGGGACATACCATCCACGAAGGATCTACACGCCTTCGGCACTGGGGGCATACTGGTGTTCTTTCTTTCTTCTCCTTTAATTGCATACCACAGTGTGCACAATACGTCCAACTCTCCAAAATATACTTATTGCAGTTACTACATCTTTTAAAATTTTCAAGGGTCATGCTGTCGATGTCAGAACCACAGTTAGTACAGTAGTTCCAACCTACATCTATAACCTCGTTACATTTATTACATCGAGGTATATCTATAGTGAATTTAGAACCTAAAGCTTTCTTTACCTTTTGAAGAGTTATCAATGCCTCCCTTTTTATTATTTCATCCTGTTCCATCTCGTATATTTTTTCAATGGACCGTATTATCTCCTGTAAGCTCCTTTTATCTACCATCTCCATGTACTGCAAAGACTCTGGACGTAGATCTGCTATATCTGCTACCCTTTTTAAAGTTACCAATTTTGTAGCAGGTACCCGACTTTTAAGCCCCGTTAATATACTCATTTTCTCTTCTTCAGAGATAGGGATTATCGTTACCATACTATCCCCTTTTAAAGTTTAAATTATTATCTAAAAAATTTTATATTTATTAGTTTCTTTTTATAAAAATAGTGATTATTTTTTATTGTATAATTTTTAATTTTCCCAACTTAATAATTTTATTGTAATACAGATATATATTGTTAGATAGATCTTTCTTAGAGATATTTAACAATCCTGCCAACTCGGCGTTTCTTCTGTCTATTTTAAATTTATAATACTCGGCAAGTTTTCCTCCATGACTGTAGTAAGATATTATTTGAACTTCATCAACATTTTTGTATTTATTGAATATATACCATACAATGTAACAGAGTTCAATTTTAGTTTGAGCATCTAAATTTCCTCTACTTATCTCACTTAAATTCTCCAAATTTTTTATCTGGTATACTATAGATACATTTTTTCCGTTGATGGTAGTAAATTCCACATGATAGACATCACACTTCGCTAAAATGTCTTCAGAACTTGATATATAGTGTTGAACAAGCCAAACTATAGGTATTGCTACTAAGATTATAGTTACAATAAGTATTATAGACTCTTTCTCCATAGTTTCCCCGATTAGATATTATATCTTTACACTTTTTACACTTAATTATATATTTTTGTTATCTGTTAAAAATACTTTTTATATATTTTTAATTTAATAGAAAACTTTTTGGAAGGGATGAGTTGATGAAGAATGATATCTAATTTTGCAGTATATCATGAAGAGATGATGCAGTTTTATTAAACTGGAAAAAAATCTCTAAAAAATATAAATCTCTCAACCTTGATATCTAATAATCTCATTCTGAAAAGAGTTGCACTACCAGTGAAAAAGTGGATAAAGAGGAGTTACTACTACTGATATAATATACTTCAAATCTTAGATAATAGAGAAAGGTAGAGACAGACAGAACCTTATAATCCCTGACATAATTTTTACATATCTGGAATTATAAAAATAGATATAAAAATAATAAAAATATAAATTTAAAATTTTTTAAGTAAATCTTCTGCAATGTTTCCAAATATTGGGAATTTGTACCTTTCTCCCTGATATGCTTTATACATGCCCAATATCCAAAAGACAAGACTTACAAGATTTACCAACAAAGTAATTAGACCTCCCAATATTGGAATAAATGCCGCTATCATGCCTATTATCGTCAAACTTAAAAAGGTTACCAAAGATTGCATTGCATGGAATTTAACAAAATCATTTTCTTTCTCCAAGACTAAAAATATAATACCAGTTAATACACCAAATAAATAACACAATAAACCTTCAATATTTTCATCTAAACCCAGAGTAGTTTTCGACATGGATAACACCTTTATCTGATATTTAATAATAATATTCACTATTCTAAAGTTTTATACTTAATAAAATGTTAGAATTCTCCTGTAAGTGATCATGTCTTACTTCAATTTGAGTTAAAAAGTATTAGTTGTTGAAGAAATTATAGTATAGGAGTAAAATATATATATTACTAAATTTTAAAATTAACAAAAATTTTTAGTTCTTTTTTAAATACTTTTCTTTTTTGATATTATTTTTAAATCTTTTTTAGAATTGGTGATTACTATGATATATGCAGTTAGAACTATAGCAGGTCAGGAGAAAAACGTCGCCGAGTTTTTAGCATCTAAGGCTGAAAAGGAAAAAATAGATATATACTCCATACTTGCCACTGAGGATTTAAAGGGCTATGTACTTGTGGAAGCTCCAAATAGAGGAGCAGTTGAGGATTTGGTAAGGAAGACGTTCAAGGTGAGAGGAATAGTACCTGGAGAAACCTCGGTAGAGGAACTGGAACACTTACTATCTCCACATAAGATAATAGAAAATATAGAGAAGGGAGATATTGTAGAGTTGATAGCAGGGCCTTTTAAAGGTGAGAGAGGTAGGGTTATAAGGGTGGATAAACATAAGGAAGAGGTGACCTTGGAGTTGATAGATGCGGCAGTTCCCATACCTGTAACAGTTGGTGTGGAACAGGTTAAAATAGTCTCAAAGAGTTCCTAAGTTTACAACGTAAGTTTTAAATAGAATGTAAAATTATAGAGATTATACAATTTAGAGGGGTGGCAAAAATGGGTACAGAAATAGTAGAAGTACTGATAACTGGAGGAAAGGCTACAGCAGGGCCTCCACTGGGTCCAGCTATAGGACCCTTGGGTATAAACGTCATGAAGGTAGTAAAGGAGATTAACGAGAAAACAAAGGCGTACGAAGGAATGAACGTCCCAGTTAAGATTATTGTAAATACTGACGATAAAACTTTCAAGATAGAGGTAGGTATACCTCCAACATCAGCACTTATAAAAAAGGAGTTGAACCTTGAAAAGGGCTCTTCAGAACCAAAGCACAATATAGTAGGTAACCTTACAATGGAACAGGCTGTAAAAATTGCTAAAATGAAGATGGACTCAATGCTCTCCTACACTTTGAAGAACGCTACAAAAGAAGTTATTGGAACTTGTGTATCTCTGGGAGTTACAGTAGATGGAAAAGATCCTAAGGAAGTGATAAAGTTGATAGAGAAAGGAGAATATGACGAGTACTTCAAAGAATAAATAATTTCTACCATTATATTCTTATTGTTTTATCTCTATTCATTAAGTAGTACTTGCTATTTTTTCTTCGTAGCCTGTGTTGAAACCTTTAAAAAGTATTGTTTTTGTTTTTTAATGATTAATTATTAGAAATGGCAAATAATAAAATAAAAATAACAGTAATAATTATAATATATTTAATAAAACATATATAGTATAATAATTAATTATTAAACAATTAATATTTAGGGTATGATGTTTTTATTTTTGGTATAAATTTTTTAAGGGGGGATTATGGATTCTGAAAAGATATTTATTATACAATCTATCTGCGAGGCAAAACTCTTTGATAAACTTAAATTGTTAATTTCTGGCAATGTTTCAAAGGTGTATAATATAAAAATAATAAATATCCTGAATCATTCTCATTATTTTTTAAAGATTATTGTAAAAACTACAAGTGACAAATGTAAAATGTTATGTGAAATTTTACAGGAATACGAATTTATCATCACGAATTGTCAGGAGATAGCATTTCCTTCATATCTTGTTAGAATATCAGGGGACATGGAAAAATGTTTAAATTTGCATAAGGAAATCTTAAATTCTTTTATAAACTCGGGGGCTCTTCCTATTAAATCTGAAATTATATCTGAAGATTTTATCACTGCTATCTGTGATATTGTAGTAACTAACAAAGATCCTTTAAAATGTACAAAATTTCTGGAGTTGATTAAAAAAGAAGATTTAACATACAAGGTGATACCTATAGAATCTTACGGATATTATTAATCATTATTAAATCTTATATTTAATAAGCAGGGTGGTTTGTTAATGGTCCTCCCCCTTTCATATCTAAAATCTCATAAATTAAAAAAACTCATTCTAAAGGGACACCTTTTAAAAGCCCAAAAGTTAATTGAAAGCGACATGTCTCTTTTAAAATATCTATTAGAATTTGTTGGATCTGAAGATACAAAATTATCTTCAAATTCTATATACCTTTTAACAAAGATAGTTTTAAAACATAAGATGAACCATAAAAAACTTTTACCTTATATAAAAAAGTTTTTGAATAGTGATTCCGATGAAATTGTATTGAATACTCTAATGTGTTTAAAGTTACTACTAAAAGAGAACCCGGATTATTTTAAATATGTTGAGAAAGAAATATACGAGCTTAATAGAAGATCTGTGAATGTATTGATAAGAGAAAATACCTGGGAACTGATAAAGAGTTATGGTGATATCAAAAAAATAGGTAATGTTAAACCTCAAAGGAGCTCTCTATACGAAAAACTTATAAAATTGAAGGAATCTATTAAACAACAGACATTAATTAAGAAGTTAATTGATTTAGGAGAATCTCTTCTTAACCTTTCTTCCGTTAAAAAATTAACAATCTCCGTAGAAAAGATAGAATCGTCCATAAAGAAAGAAGATTTAAAAGGGATGTTAAAACTTATTGAAAAGGGAAAATTGGAAGAACTAAGCCCATTGAATGTGGCATACTGTTTCTCTGTTTTAACAACTTTAGATAAAAAAGAAGAAATTGAAAAGTACATTGACAATGTTTTTAAATTGATCTTCAGTGATAACGAGATCATAAGAAACACCGCTCTTCACACAATTTACGAAATAACTAAAAAGTATCCAGATCTTATCTATAAAAGAATAGATACACTTAGGAATTACTGTAGAAAATATGGTAGAAACATACTGATTGAAGAGATATTTCAGGAACTTTCAAAGGCTATATAACTACATTCTGGAACTTTAGGACTTTTTACTTTTATTTTTTATTATTATTTAATTAAAACAGTATTTCTATTTTTGTTAGAGATTTTTTATCATTTTACTGTTTATAGGGAAACTTAGCAATAATATCTCTGAGAACCTCTTCACTGATGTACTCTCTATTCCCTACCTTAAAAACTTTCTCCTCAATGATCCTTCCAAATGGTATAACTGGGCACCTCTTCTCCACACATATATTCAAGATATCCTTTAAATTCTCCTCCTTAGTACTTACTATATAGGTCCCCAGGTATCTAGTGGAGCGGGGATAAGGTATAGCAGTTATCTCGGCACCTACCTTTGCCTTCACTATCATCTCAAGTATGTTACACAACCATCCCCCCCTGGAAGCATCCTTACAGGCGTTGATCTCAATACCTTTCTTCACTATACTCAAAAATGTATCGTACTTATTTTTAGCCCTCTGGATTCTCTCCCCGATATCTCCTTCTACAGGGTGTCCCAACATAAGTATAACATCTCCAACCTGGGCACCTCCATCTGTAATTACTTTATCACCTATCAATTCACCGAATACAACCACAGAGATACAGGAGTTTAAACTCTCTTCAGTTTGAGTGTTTCCTCCAACTATGGGGATATTTAAACCTAAGGACTGTCTTCTCAGCCCCTCTACAGCCATCTTTATTTCTTCCTCATTGTGGGCCTGGATTGCATCTAAGGCGTAGAGAGGCCTTGCCCCCATGGCTACAACATCACAGGAAGTATGTATAAGGGCAGTTTTTGAGCCCAACTTTAGGGGATAAGGCCCCTCAATGTTTATAACATTTTTACCTATTACTACGCTATCATCCCCTGCCCTAATACCCCTTATTAGATCTTTTACCTTAAGATCCATATCCCATAACCTTTTTCTTGGGTAATTTGTCTCCATCATGTGTTTTATGGCATGTTTTATTTCGTACTCTATACGTTCCATGTTATCATTCTCTGTTGTTATTTAACAGTAGAGTAATAATAAGAATCTTATAAAATAGTTATGATTAAAAAGAATAATATAAATTACCTATAATAAAAGTCAAATAAATAAAGAAATAACAGAAAAGAAAGATAAAAACTAAATATTTTATTTTATATTAGAATCCTAAAAATAAAGATAAACAATTGGTATAAAATATAAAAAGCTTATGTCATATACTCGAGAGATAAGGTGATATTTTTAATCCTTTTTAAGGAGTTTTCATTTGTTATTTGTTAATCTTTTACTATTTTTTATCCTAACTATTCTCCTTATTATTTTTTGTTGGGTATTTTTTATGGTTGTTATTAGTTTAAAATTTCTATATTTGTATGAAACAGGGTTATTAAAAACCATTATAACTCATTCTTTAAGGCCTTTCTCACCAGCTTAATACCTCTCTCTAGGAGATCCTTTGCAATAGTATTATCCTTCCCCTCAACTCTTATCCTTATATAGGGTTCAGTTCCAGAGGGTCTTATAAGTATCCATCCATTTTCCAAGTTAAACCTGGCTCCATCTACAGTCTCTGGAGTCCTTTGGAATATTCTCTCTCCGTACTCTATCACATACTTCATAACAGAGGATTTCTTACATTCTTCACAGGGTATCTTTTCTCTTAGATTTACATAGGATGGTACTTCATCTAAGAGGATACACAGTTTCTCATCGAAGTACTCCATCATCTCCAAAACTCTTAAACCAGATAGTATCCCATCTGGGGTTAGATGAACATCTCCATGGATCCAGGTACCAGAGGGTTCTCCTCCAAAGAGGGCGTTGTACTTAGACAGTGCCTGAGAGACTGCTACATCTCCAACCTTGGTTCTAACAACTTTAACTTTATCTCCCAGGTATTCATCTAAGGACATCGAGGCATCTACTGTAGTTATCACCACCTTACTCCCAGTCTTTTCCACAATATATTTAGAGAATATTGCAAGTAACTTGTCAAAATCTGCCATCCTTCCTCTTTCATCTATGGCCACCATCCTATCTCCATCTCCATCATGGGCTATCCCTATATAATTGCTCTCTCTCTCATTCAACCCTCTAACTACCTTCATCGTCTCCTGAAGGTTCTCTTTATTTGGCTCAGGCATTCTACCTACGAATCTCCCATCTAGGTGAGCATTTAGAGATATAACATGGGATCCGACATCTGTAAATAGATGGGGGGATATTACAGAACTTGCTCCGTTGGCACAGTCTACAACTACATTGAAACTTCTACTTATCGACAGGTGTTTAAGTATATGTTCCCTGTATTCCCTCAATGCGTTCTCATATCTTAACACTTCCCCAACAGAACTCCAATCAGCCCTTTTAAAGTTGTTTTTAGAGATTGTCTCCTCGATTTCCCTCTCTTCTTCGGGACTATAGGGAGTACCATCTCTGTTAAAGAGTTTTATACCATTATACTCTGGGGGATTATGAGAGGCAGTTATCATAACGCCTACTTCGAAATTCCTCGTGGAAAAACCTAAGGTTGGGGTAGGTACAATACCTATATCTATTACAGTAGCTCCCCCACTTAAGAGGCCTGCAGTTAATGCACTCTTTATTAGATCCCCAGTTGTCCTACTATCTCTGGCAACAACTACATCTTCTACCTTCTGAGATACAGCAAAACCTACCTTATAGGCTATCTGAGGATCTAAGTTTTTCATCCTTATACCAGAGGTTCCAAAGAGTCTCATAATATCAACCTGAGTTGTTAATGTTTTATTATAAGATAGAAAAAAAATAACTTTTGCAATATTTAACAATCTTGATTTTATTTCGTATATCATATTAATCTTAAAACAATAAAAAACAATAAATAAAAATATTTATAATAAAAATATTGTAAATCTTATAAATACGATAAAAAGAAGAAGTAGGTATATTAAATCTGAATTGTATAGTTATCTCTCAGCATACATGTCAGGTAAAAAATAGAAAAATAATATATAATAGTATTACTTATTATTTGGACACTTCTTTAAACTCACAGCAGTCATAACCATTGGCACAACACTTCGATTCTACAATTTTAACCTTCTTATTTAATATATCTTCTAAACATCCTGTTAGTACTCCCCTTTCAAAGTGACATACGGGTACGGGTTTACCAATGTTTGGGAGACCTGAACAGAATGCACACTCATATACACGAATTTTTATAGGATCTTCACTTACCAATTCTGGTATACCTATTCTTAAACTCTCAAAACATTCTATCATCTCATCTATGGATTTTACTCCCAATCTCTTTCCAAAATCTACTCCTGCATGGTACAGTTTCGACAATGCGTTAAATCCTAAGTACTTTACAAGAGAGAGGAGTACTGCTCTATACAGTACAATATCTATATATCTACCTAAGATGGGTCTATTAATATCACAAATTTCTTCAAAATCTATTGGTAGTTTATTGAATTTCTTACCTGTAGCGTTTTGTTGTTTTTCTTTTTCTTTAATATTGTTAATATTGAATAAATTAAATATTGTAAAATCTGTCATGGAAATCCTCTGGTGAATTTATGTAGGTAGTTAGGTTGTTATTTAGGTATATATAATTATAATAGTACCTATTAAAGTATAAATACTTTTTCGATAATTTATTAAAATTAATAATAAAATTAATTATAAACAGACAAAAAATGGGGAAACCATGGAGATGCCTAAGGAATATCCATTGGAACTGGAAAAGGTAGTGCAGAAGAAGTGGGAAGAGGAAGGTATCTACAGGTTTAAAAACGACAAAAATAAACCTCAATATATTATAGACACTCCACCACCATATCCTACGGGAAATATGCACTTAGGACATGCCTTAAACTGGACATACATGGATATAATAGCGAGATTTAAGAGGATGAACAACTACGACGTCCTCTTTCCACAGGGATGGGACTGCCATGGTCTTCCAACAGAGGTTAAAGTTGAGGAGATCTACAATATAACGAAATCTGATATAGATAGGGAGGAGTTCAGAAGACTCTGTATAGAGCTTACAGAGAAGAATATTAAAAAGATGAGAGAACAGGTAAAATCCTTAGGTATATCTATAGACTGGAGTAGAGAGTATATCACTATGAAACCTGAGTATATCAAAAAATCTCAAACTGCATTTGTCAGAATGTACAGGGATGGTCTTATATACAGAGGAAAGCACCCTGTTAACTGGTGTCCAAGGTGTCAAACTGCCATAGCTTTTGCAGAGGTAAATTACATAGATAGGGAGACTTACCTGAATTATATCAAGTTCCCTTATGCAGATGATGGAGATAAATATTTAACAATTGCAACTACGAGACCTGAACTCCTCCCTGCCTGTGTAGGTATCGTGGTAAATCCAAAAGATGAAAGATATAGGGATATAATTGGGAAAAGTGTTAAGGTACCCCTCTTCAACCAGGAGGTTAGAGTGTATGGAGACGAAGACGTAGAGATGGACTTCGGTACTGGAGTAGTAATGGTATGTACCTTTGGAGATAAGACAGACGTTAGATGGGTAAATAAGCATGGACTCGAGGTTAAAAAGGCTATAAACGAGAGAGGAGAACTTACAGAAATATGTGGTAAGTATGCAGGTATGAAGACAGAGGAGGCTAGGAGGGAAATAATAGAAGATCTTAAAAGGGAGGGCTATCTCCTGAAACAGGAGGTTATAAAACAGAACGTAGGTGTATGTTGGAGGTGTAAAACACCTATAGAAATCATCGTTGGGGATCAGTGGTTTGTAAATATAAAGGAGTTATTACCTAAGATTAGGGAAGTTATTGATGAGATCAAGTGGACTCCTGAATATATGAAGAAGAGACTACTACAGTGGATAGAAGATATGGACTGGGACTGGTGTATAAGTAGACAGAGAATATTTGCCACGCCTATTCCTGTATGGTACTGTCCAGACTGTGGAGAGATAATAGTTGCTAAGGAAGAAGATCTTCCAATAGATCCCACAGTAGAGTGTCCCTACACCTGTAAATGTGGAAATAAAAATCTTATACCTGAGAGGGACGTCTTAGATACCTGGATGGACTCCTCTATTACTCCGATGGTAATAACTGGATGGTTGGAAGATGAAGATTTCTTCAGAGAACACTATCCAGTGCAACTGAGACCTCAGGGGCATGACATTATAAGAACTTGGGCATTCTACACCATTGTAAAGTCTATAGCATTGACAGGTAAGAAACCCTGGAACGAGATAATAATAAACGGCATGGTATTTGGAGAAGATGGCCATAAAATGAGTAAGAGTAGGGGGAACATAGTAGAGCCTTCTGAGATCACAGAAAAGTACGGGGCAGATGCCCTTAGAATGTGGGCTGCTAACAGCTCCCTTGGAAACGACGTACCCTTTGCCTGGAAAGATGTTGATTACAACTATAGGTTCCTTAGGAAGTTCTGGAATGCTGCAAGATTTGCAAGGATGCACTTGGGGGATAATACCATAGAGAAGATAAAAGAGGCCATAGAGAAGGGGGACATTTCATTGGATAATCCTGTGGATCTCTGGATAATAAGTAAGTTGAATAGACTTATTAAGAAGGTTACGGAAGATTTGGAGGACTACAGGTTCAACACCATCGTTAATATCCAGAAGTTTCTATGGCACGAGTTCTGTGATAACTATATAGAGATGGTAAAGTACAGGTTATATAAAGAAGGTGAAGGATCTGAGAGGGATAAGTTCAACTGTTTATATACCCTCTACTACGTGATAACTAACGTTTTAAAACTCTTGGCACCATTTGCCCCTCACTTCGCCCAGATAGTGGGAGATATATACAAGGTAGATAACTTCCATACCACATGGTGCAAAGTCCAGGAGGATATGATAGATGAAGAGTGGGAGTGTATTGGAGAGTTGGCTAAGAAAGTAGTAGTTTCTATAAGGAGATACAAAGCCAACAAAGGTATGTCTCTAAATGCCAAGTTGGAGAAGGTTGAGATATATCTGATGGATAAAAAAGATTATGAAAGAATATTGAAGGTTGTAAAGGATATAAAAGGCACTTTGAATATCGAGAAGTTAAAGGTCATAAGTGGAAAGCCCAAGTTAGAACAGAAAATAGTAGAGGTTATACCTGATAAATCCAAGATAGGTCCACAGTTTAAGAGGGATTCTAAAAAGGTTATGGACTTTATAAGAAATGCAGACGAAGAAACTATAGAGAAAATACTCCAGGAGGGTCTTGAGACTGAATTTGGTTTATTAAGTAGGGAACATATAAAATCTATTAAGAGAGCACTCTTTAGTAAAGGTAAGATGGTAGATGCCGTAGATATAGAGGGGGTTGTAGACGGGATTGCTGTTATTGAAGTAGGAGGTGATAAATAATATAAAAATATGAATTATAATAAGATAAGATAAAGAAATAACAGAGAAAAAAGGTAAAAAACTCCTTAAAAAAAGGATTAACAGAAATTCTACCAAACTTCCTCTTATTTATAAACTATTTTTTTAATGGCTAAAATCTTATCTTCTCGTAATACTCACTGTATCCACCATGATAATGTGGAAGCTCTTTAAACAACGTCCTTTCCAACTGAAGTATATTATCATACTCCTTCTGAGACACTGAACCTATGAGACACCTCTTCCAGGCCTCCTTACATTTTAAACTACACGGTATAAAACCTGATGTTATCACTATGGCAATTTTTCCCTCTTCCTTCAAATCTTCAACTTCCTTAAGATGTTCTTCATCTATGGCGAACCTTACAGATTTGAAGGATTCGATACAACACGTTGGATATCCCATCAACTTTCCATACTCTTCCGCAAACTCTAATCCAGAGTAAACACCTATGTAGGATGATACCATAGGGTCTATAGCAGGTCTAACTGGAGGTTTGTATTTTCTAACGATTTCAATCTGTTTTTTAAGTCTGGAGATTACAAGGTTGTATATATCATGATCCATATTCCGTATATAGAAAGATATATTTTTTAGATCATTTTCAGGGTTTTTTCTAATAGATATTATTCTCTTAAGAATATCCTCCATAGATTTGATAGTATTCATATTTAATCCTCTAATTATTCTCTATTGGCTTATAATAGAGATTTAAAAATGAAAGTAAAAGGAATAAAAGAGAAAAATCGTATGATCTGTATCCTCCGATCTTTAATACAGTAAAAAAAGATTCAAGGGAAGACAGTTACAAAAGTTTTGAATAAGTACCCAACTGAAAGTCTCACCCTTTGAAGGTAAAATGGGATAGACACTAAAAATTTTATTTGTTTTTAGTGAGATATAATAGTTATGTTTTATCCTCTCGGTTCCTTTGCCTTAGGTCTCAACTTTGGATATCCACACTTTCTACATCTTTTAGCTTTCCAAGGATTTCTTGCATTACATCTTAGACAGATCTTCTTTTTAAATAACCTGTTCATAGCTTCCTCAAATGCCATGCTATCACCATATTTTTTAATTACCTTTTTGCTATTCTACTTAAAAAATCTTTCTCTATCTCTTCAATCTCTTTACATCCTTTACCTGCATAACTTTCAAGTAGGTCTCTATTTAAATCTATAAATGTCTTTGCCCATTTAAAACCATTTAATAGAGATATGGCCTCATTTTTATAGTTTGCGATATATAAGGTTGCAATACATGCCTCCAAGGTTGAAAGTTTGTAGGGTTTTCCATAGTTTACGGGGTTGGCAGCTATAAGGAAAGGAAGACTCCTCTGATTTTTAAATCTTATCCTTTTAAATATCTCTTTGGCATGTTGCCAGGAACAATCGAGAGCCAATATACCATACCTTTCTATGATGTCTCTATCCTCGATGGACACTAAAGTTTTGGAGTAGGGATTTAGTAGCAGGGCCTTCTTAGGTATCTTACGGTAGTCCTTTATAATCTTTGCCCTATTTAACTTTCCCATCTTAAGTGCGGTGCATTTCTTCGGATCACACTGATTTTTATGGTATATGTATATCTTCAAGAAATTCACCTTTAATGTTACGCTTTATTATATTTCTATCATATAAACCTTTTACACCAATTTTAAGAGTATTCTAATGTCTTGGAAAAGGAATTCCTCATCGACAAGATCTATCTATAAATTATAGGAGTTAATAAGGATATTTAAAGAGAAAGATTAAAGATTTTTTATTATTTTTATTTTTGATTTTTAATTCTTTTGTTATTTTTATTTTTTTTTTGAATATAATTTTTAAATTGTAGTTTTTATAAAAAGATGGTTAAAAAATTCTCGATACTATTACGGCCAGTTGATGACCTTTGGAATCTCAGGTGGCTTTCCATACTTTTTCTGAATAACCTTTGGCCAATCGTCGTAGTTGAAACCGTATTGTGCTAAGAACCCCACAACCCACCTTGTTATACCGTAACCTGTACATCCAGTCCACACCTTCCTCCCCCTGTAATCTCTTATGTTAAAACCTTCCACAAAGTGAGTTCCATGGACATTTGCAGAAGTTACTGCAACTCCTCTTCTCTCCTCCTTTTCATAGGGTAACCATAACCTCATCTCATACTTAGGTATCTCTGGAAATTCTATATCCCTATCTTCCTTCTTCCTTCCTTCTAAATAGAATGGGTCATCTCCAACTACAGTCCAATACTCTAAGTCAAGTTTTTCAGCCAGTTTCTCGGCGTATCTCAATGTCTCGTCCCTAACCTTTTCAACGAACTCTGGACTACCTAACATTACACACTCTATCCTTAAGAATTCATTAACTCTATCAAGTCCTCTAGCTCCACCTCCTTCCCATCTATACGTCCAACCACTCCTATCTACGAATTTTACAGGCTTATCTACATCTACCAACATATGCTCGAAGAACTGATAGAAAGGCTCACACTGGGCAGGGGCTAGTACATAACCAGGATCCCTAAGTAAATCCCTTAACTTCTTAATAGGTATCTCCCTCTTTATCATCATTTCAGTGACAAATTCCTTAAACATTTCAGGATCTCTCTTTGGAGGGGAAACATAGTACATTCCTTCCGGGAGTCCTTCTAAGTATCTCATTTTGTACATGATTTCTAAAGGTATCAACTTGGGAAATAGACACTCTTCAAATCCAATTTTATTAACACACTCCTCCATTATAAGTTCTTCAAATATCCTAAATAGTTTTGCCATTGGAGGTGTGTAGAACCATTGCCCTTTACCTGGAAACCTCTTAACCCATCCTAACTTCTCCGCAACCTCTGTAGGATCCTCCTTAAAGGTTATACTTCTCTTTGTTTTATACTCCCTTACTACCGTACCTGGTTCTATAACACATACACGGCGGGTTAGATCTTCCTCAGATTCTACGTAATTCTTTACAAACTTTATAGCCCTGTCTATAATATTTCTCTTAAGTTCCTTTTCCCCTATGTTTCTGAATACAAGTTTTAATGTGTTATCTTCAAAGATCACCTCCTCACATTCAGGTACTTTTATATCTTTCACTGTATTGCTTTCAACAGGTATGGATATCTCGTAGTTCTCAATGAGAATACTTCTAATACCTATTCTGTGTTTTCTCCCAATCTTCTCTACAATAGGTTTTTTCAACCTTATAAGGGCGTCATGTGCTCTAGTGTATCTACCTGATACAATATGTAGCACAAGTTCGTTACCTTGAAATACATAATCCACTATCTTAGATGCTTCCTCTTCCTTTCCCTTAGGGACACCTTTTAGGAAAAACTCTCTACTACTTTTGAGAACCTCTTCTATATCCTCTATTATCTCACTGTTTAACTCTTTACTAAATATAATTTTCCCCCTTAGATCAAACCTCACTCTTTCACCTATTATAAGTTATAAAAACGGTTTAAATCCTTATACCTTAAAGCAAGTACTATCTACATTAATTACACTGTTCTCCCAGTATCTAAATTTTAATATATTTTTAAAATTATCATAATAATAAAATTTATTAAAAAATTAAGACTTCTTAGACTTCAATACCTTAGGCCCTCTCATAAGTGCAGTTAATCCAGTACGTGCTATCTCCTTAATTCCAAAGGTTCTAACTAAATCTATAAATGCATTTATCTTATCACTACTTCCCGTTATCTCCACAGTTAAGGACTCTTGGCTTAGATCCACTATTTTACCTCTGAATACGTTGGTGTATTGTATTACCTGAGATTTACTGCTCTCATCTGGCGTGTGGATTTTTATAAGACAGAGTTCTCTCTTTACACACTTATTTACATCTAAATCACTTACCTTAATAACCTCTATAAGTTTGTTAAGTTGTTTTACCACCTGTTCAAGTATCTTATTATCCCCCTTAACTACTATTGTCATCCTTGCTATATGGGGGGTCTCTGTAGTACCAACTGTTATGGAAGATATGTTATAACCTCTTCTACTGAAAAGTCCTGCTATCCTCTGAAGGACTCCTGGATTGTTCAACACAAGTACTGATATAATATGGGTAGAAATTTCTTCCTTTTTTGGATGTCTTCTCATGAGATCACCTTTTAATATATCTCCCTCTCTACAGGAGAGTTGAGATCCTGAAGAGTTTCCTTAGTGTTATCCCTTTCTTTAGAATCCTCCAATAACTTACTCTTTATCTCATTGAAACATGGGATCTTCTCCTTAGGACGTTCCCTAACTGGATCTATTATATTCTTCAATTTTCCACCTGGGGGTACCATAGGTAGACCTTCTGCAGGATCTATAATAAAATCTATAAGGTAAGGTTCATCGCTGAGAAGGGCCTCCTTAAGTGCCTCCTTTATATCCTTAGGATCTGTCACCTTCTGGGCCTTTATACCGTAGCCCTTTGCAACCTTTACAAAGTCTGGACTATCTCCAAAGTTAACATTACACTGTCTCTTTCCATAGAAGAGATTCTGCCACTGATAAACCATTCCTAACGTCCTATTGTCAAATACACATATTACAACAGGTATCCCATAGTCTGCAACAGTTCCTAACTCCTGGATATTCATCATCAATCCTCCATCCCCAGTAACACATATAACTTTGGAATCTGGCTTTGCTATCTTAGCCCCTATTGCAGAAGGTAGTCCAAAGCCCATAGTACCTAAACCTCCAGAAGACAGAAATGTCCTTGGTAGATGTACCTTGAAGTAGTGGGCCATCCACATCTGATTCTGTCCAACATCTGTTGTTATAATATATCTATCCTTTAACTTCAACTCCTCGATTACATTCATAAGCTCCTTTACGATTCTCTGGGGCTTTATTGGAATGTCGTCGTAGTTCATCTTTGGAATTTTGGATCTCTTCAGGGATTCCAGATACTCCAACCACTCTCTCCTACCGTCATTACTTAATTCCTTACCACCTTCCCTACACATCTTAAGGAAGTAGGATATCATATCCCCCAATACAACTTTTGCATCCCCTACTATCGGTATATCAACATCTACGTTTTTCCCGATCTCGGCGGGATCTATATCTATATGTATGATCTTTGCATAGGGTGCAAAACTACTGATATCCCCAGTTATCCTATCTGAGAACCTACAACCTATGGCTATCAGTAGATCACACTCTGACACTGCATAATTTGCAGGTTTTGTTCCATGCATTCCAACCATTCCAAGAGAAAGTGGATGATCCTCGGGAAAACTTCCCTTTCCCATTAAGGTAGTACATACAGGGATACTACATAACTCTGCAAGTTTTAAAAGTTCTTCTGTTGCATTGGCTATATTTACACCACCACCTGCTATAATTACAGGCCTCTCCGCAGTCATGATGGCATTTACAGCCATTTTAATTTGCTTAGGATGTCCCTTTATAGTAGGTTTGTATCCAGGAAGATCTATCTTTGCAGGTATTGGGTTTTCTTCTATATCAAACTCCTCCTCCTGGACATCCTTCGGTAGATCTATATGTACCGGTCCTGGTCTTCCAGTTTTTGCTATCTCAAAGGCACTCCTAACTATTGCAGGTATATCCTTGCTCCTCCTTATCTGGAAGTTATGCTTTACTATTGGCATAAATATACCTAAGGCGTCTATCTCCTGAAAGGCATCGTTTCCTATTAACCTTGTAGGTACCTGGCCAGTAATTGCAATTATAGGAGAAGAATCTGCATAAGCTGTGGCAACACCAGTTACTAAGTTTGTAGCTCCTGGGCCTGAGGTTCCAACACATATCCCTACCTTTCCACTAGCCCTGGCGTATCCATCTGCTGCATGGGCTGCCCCTTGCTCATGCCTTGTAAGTATATGTATAAGATCACTGTCGTAGAGTGCATCGTAGAAGGGAAGTAGAGCTCCACCTGGATATCCAAATATAACCTTTACTCCTTCATACTCCAGTGCCTTTATAAGGGCTTCTGCTCCTCTCATGACATCACCGTTGATATTTAAAAGATTGAAAAATAGAGTTATTGTATAACTTATAAATAAGTTACTTTACTGACTAACTCATTATATCCATAATTCTTTTTTATATATTGATCCAATTTTTTTATAATTACTACACTACCACTGGAAAGGAAGAAATATAAATATTCTCCCTGCTACCCTGGACACTAGAATGATAAGGGAACTTTTCTTAACACGATTAGGTACTATGAACTCTGTTTATACTCATCAAATAATCTTTAAAATAATAAATCTATAATAAAAATAAACAATAAAATAACCATAATAGCGATTAAATTAATAACAAAAGAGACAAAAAACTTCTAAGAATGGATAAGAAAGATTAATAAAAATCCTATCCAATTTCCCAGTGCCCAGTGTAATCCAGAAAATAAAAGTTTATTTTACTTTATTTACTTCTTTTTTTAATTTTAATTATTTTTTATTTATTATTTTTTATTCAAAATCTCGACAGTTGTTTGTTTTTTATTATTATTTTTAGGTTTATTGTACTGACTTTTTCTTAAAACCACACATAGGAACTGCCCCTTACCTTTAAAAAGATCTCTTAATCTGTATTCTAACTTTAAGTATATTTTATCTATGAAACAATTAAGGATAAACACTGGAAGTATCTTAAAGATAGGTGGTAGAAAATAAAATGTAGTATATTTTACTATCTCAAAACCATCAACTTCGAAATTCTTAAGAGATAGCCCCCTATGGTATATCCTAAACTCGTTGAATATCTCTTCCCTTATTATACTTTCTCTATTGACTACTACCACTAAAAGAATACCTTTATCTTTTAACACCCTATGAAATTCCTTCAGCGCTCTATCGATATCCTTCACATGCTCCAAGACGTTTATACAGAGAAGAAGGTCAAATGTATTGTCTTTAAAGGGAAGATTTAATATATCGCCACAGATTCTATTACTACGAAGTCCATATATCTTCCCAAATCTTTTAAGCTGGTTGTAAGATAGATCGAGATAGAGGGTATTTAGATCCTTAGTTAGGGAGTAATAAGATCCGAATCCGCAGCCACAGTCCAATACCATACCTCTTTTCCTTTTAATATCTCTATACTCCTCTAAATTTTCTATAATACCCACTACCAACATCTCTTCCAAATTCATAAGGGTTTTAATATAACCTGGAAATGTTTCAGGAAACCAGGTGTCGTAAAACTTTCTTATATCTTCTCTGATACTCTTTTTTCTATTCATAGTAGCTAAGATGTGAAGAAGTATATATGTTGTCGTTATTCTCTTTTAAAAATGCTTAAACTTATATCCACCGCTGGAGCAGAGTGTATAAGGCATCCCATAGATATTATATCCACCTCGTATTTCGCATACTCCAAGATGTTATTTTCCTTAATACCTCCACTAACCTCAACTAAGGGCCTATATCCCACTTTATCCTCGAAGGCACCTATCACTTCTAAGGCTTCCTCTACCTCTTTAGGTTTGAAGTTGTCCAAGAGCACTATATCAGGTCTGTAGGGAAGCACCTTCTCCAATAGATGTATACTATCTACCTCTATCTCTACCTTCTTTGTGAAACTAACCTTCTTCACTCTCTTGAAACATTCCTCCACTCCAAGGGCTTCTATATGGTTATCTTTTATCATCACCATATCGTCCAACCTGAATCTATGACTATCCCCTCCTCCCACAACTACAGCGTACTTTTCAAGGGGCGAAAGTAGAGGTAGTGTCTTTCTAGTACAGGCTATTCTAACTTTCTTATTTATCTCCCTTACCTTCTTCACAACTCTATAGGTCTTAGTTGCTATACCTGATAAGTGCATCAAAAAGTTTAGAATAGTTCTTTCAAGTGTTAATATTTTTCTTGTGTTGCCTTCTATCTCCATAACTTTACTGTCTCTCTCTATAAACTCTCCTTCCTTTACACGTAGATTACACTTTAAGTGATAATCCTTTAAAAAATCTAAGATGAAATTTAAACCACAGATTACAGCGTCCTCCTTAATAACTATCTCTCCCTTGGAGTTATGATTTTCTGGAATAACCAACTCTGTAGTGATATCTCCATACCCTACATCGTTTATAAGAGATTCATTTAGTACCTTTTTGGCGTATAGAGAGAGCATAGAATCACCAATCTTCAAGTGCACAGTTTCCTATCACTCTTAAAGTGAGTGATCTTAGTCCTATCTAAGATCTTATATTTAGTTTTGTTTTTTAGCACTGGGAAACATTCCAGAGAACAACAATAGAAACAAAAAGATATTTCTATCTTTAATGTGTTTTTGCTTCTTTACATTTATTAAAGGCTGTATTATCTCCAAGGGTTTTAAAAAATTTAAAATATAATAAAAATATAGTATTACTCATCTCTAACCTCTATGGCGTTCTCTAAACACACGTCTTCACAAACCCTACAGAAGGTACAGACATCCTCGTTTGATACTACAACTTTATCTTTCTCTATTTTAAACACCTCCATAGGACATACATTTACACACTCTGCACAATCTAACCCTTTACACTTACTGTAGTCTATTATTACAACCACTTACATCACCTTAATTTTTATTGCAATATATCGTATTATTTTTTATTTTTTTATAATTTTACACTAAATGGTCTTCACTAAAAATCCTATTTAGGAATCCTTGCTGTGATATCTAAATATTTAGTATTTTTTCAATCTTCTTCTTTTAAAATTTTATATTTAGGATTTTTTATTATGAAATGTTTTTTTATTCTAATTTTTATTTTAATATATTATTATAATCCCTAACATTAACATAACTTTTTAAACCAACAATAAAAAATAATAATCATAACTATAAAAGTATAAAAAATAATAAAACAAAAGAAAAAAACAGAAAAGATAAGAAGAGATCCAACAGGGATCTTACATATTTTCCCAATATTGGTGTAGTCTGGGAAAATAATAGATATACTTGCCTTTCATCCATAGTGTATTACTTTATTTAGGTGTTTTAATATTTTTTATCTAATTTTTGGTCTCTATAGTTATTATTACCTTTGATGGAAACTATAGTAATTCTATTTTTTCAATAATGATCTCTCAAACTCAGATAGCATCACTTCGACAGAGTACGCTGCCCTTGTGATACCCATACTCCTCGGATCTGCATCTGTACCTACAACATAGAAGTCATCCCTTATCTTGGGATATACGAAATACTGCCCTACAACACATGACGCCTGCTCGGGGACACACTCCTGAAAATGTATCATGTGAGCCTTATCTATATCTATGTTTAACTTGTTCTCGATAATACTTAAGGACTCCTTTTTCTTAGTATTTACAAAGGAGAAACCTAGGAGATGTTTTCCAGGAGGTGCCAAACTTTTATCGTAGTTGGTTACGCAGGTCGCCCAGCAGGGATGATCTATCCATATCTCTGAACCTAAGTAAGGAAGAGGATTCTCATCGTATCCTATCCATACCGTGAGAGACTTTGTAAATTTTATACTCCTTAACTTATCCTCCCTTTCCTGGATCTCAGGAATATCTGTAATATCTGGAAGAAACTTTGAAGGGGCGGAATATATAACCACATCACAGTAGTAACTGTTATCTTGGGTATAGATGATATAACCAGGGTTTTTCTCATCTTCCCTGTATTGAGATATCTCTACAACCTTTTCTCCTTCTATGATCTCTGTTCTATCTAAGGAGTAAAGTATAGAGTTGCATATTGATTGGACCCCTCCGAGAGGGTATCCCTGGGTCCAATATTTTGGCCTCTTTATAAATTTACTTAAGTACTTTTTAGATTCGTTCTTTATCGAATATAGAAAACCATCCTTCAGGATTTTTTTAATCTTCTCCCCCCTTATCTTTTTAAATAGTACCGTCTTTAATGGGTTTATCTTCAGATCTTCGTAATATATGAAAGGTAGAATATCGTCTTCTGGAATATATCCTGCTCCTGTAAATAGTCTCCAGAGAGGAGTTTTTTTCATATCTTCTCCACTTAGGAAATAACAGATAGTGTTGAAAAAGTCTATAGATACCTTACTTAGGTTCATATCCTTTATAACATCGTAAACAGAAGTATCTTTAGAGAATCCAGAAGTCATAAGATCTATCATCTTACTTATGACAAGAACCTTATCCCTATTGGGAATTATAGAAGTAGATGTCCACTCCTGCATAGAGATTGGGATACTGTAAAGTTTATCTAACCTAACGTAGTAGTCTCCATAGGGCCTAAAGTTTGGGATATATTTTGCATATTTCTTCAGTAGTCTTATAAGGGGTCCGTCGTTCAACATGGTAATTGCATGAACTCCTATATCCACTGTGTAGCCGTCGATATACTCGCTTCTACAGAGGCCTCCTACCTTATTTTTCTCTATAACTGTAACATCATGTCCCATTTTTTCCAGTGCTAATGCAGAGAGTAATCCAGATGTCCCTCCTCCAACGATCCCTATTTTCATCATATCACCTTTTTGATAGTAAGTTTTCTATCGAAGTATATTTAGAATAAAAACTGTTTATAACAACAACATCTCGAAGAGTACTACACCTAAAATGAGAGGAGTAAATGGCGTAAAAGAGTGGAGATTTCTGTGTTCTCTTTTCAGGATACCCTAAATACTGGAGAAAAGATAATATCTTCCATCATGAATAGACTTAACACCTTTCTCCATGGAAGAGAAAACCCAGAGTTATCCGGGAAGGATAACAGTGGGATTTTGTCTTTCTTAATATTTATCAGTAATCTTAGAGATTTTTCTATTTTTTCTATTTTTATTATTTTATTATATGGCTTTATTAAGTATTCTTAATTTATTAATAATTTATTAAATAATTATAACACTTATCATAAGGTGAAATCCCATGATATTCATCACAGGAACAGATACCGGAATTGGAAAAACTTACGTCTCTTCTATAATTGGAAGCCATTTAAAATATAAAGAAAATGTGGATGTAGGTTATTTAAAACCTATAGAAACTGGAGGCATGGAAGACACCTTAACACTTAAAAACACATTAAACTTAGAAGAAGATCTAAGTATTCTAAATCCCATAAACCTGAAGAGCCCCTTATCTCCAAATATAGCCTTTGAGATCGAAGGATACGACATAACCTTAGACGAAATAAAAGAGAGAATAAAAATGTCCTTCGATGTACTAAGTAAAAAATATCGATACCTCATAGTTGAAGGGGCAGGAGGTGTTGCAGTACCTATAAAGGATAACTTCGTAATGTCAGATTTGATAAAGTTCTTAGATCTCCCTGCACTTATCGTCTCTAAGCCTAACTTAGGCACTATAAACCATACACTCCTTACAGTTGAACATCTGAGGAATAAAGGAATTGAGGTTAAAGGAATTGTCATCAACTGTATAACTAAATTGGAGGATGTTTTATACTATGAAAAAACCTTTGAAACGATTGAAAAATACGGGGACGTAGAGATACTGGGAATAGTAAAGAGTAAAGAGGATTATAACATCCAGTTTAAAAAATTACTGGAGTAACGCCAGTATACTTTCAGAGGTAAGTTTATCTATATGGTAGTATGGAAAACCAAATTTTTCCCCTATTTTCTTTCCAATACCTATCTTCACAAAGGAATCAGCTTCTGTATCTATAAGTATAACGTTTATACCATCTTCTACAAATTTTTCACATACTTGGTATATCTCCTCCAGATAGTCCTTACCGACAGCTACGTTAGGCTTGAAATCACTTATAAATATAACTATAGGTATAATATTTGGATCCCTCCTGATGGCACTTTTAATAACCTCGTAGGATTTTAAGAAGGCCTTTGAAAGGGGTGTCCTACCTCCAGTAGGAATATCCCTTAAACACTTCTCTGCCAGCTCCACCGAAGAGGTAAAGGGTAATATTATCTCGGCGTCTTTACCCCTAAATGCTATCATACCTACTCTGTTCCTCTTCTGATAGGCATCCATGAGAATGGAGAGAATAGTCCCCTTAACAGCCTCCATTCTCTTCATGACTCCCATGGAACCACTTGCATCTACAACGAAGAGTATATTTGTAAGTATCTTCTTCTTTCTAACTTTCTCCCTTATATCCTCTTCTTTGATTATTAATTTCACATCTTTTCGGGATTTCTCTAACCTACTTCTCTGACAGGGAGCACTTGCCTTGATGGTGGCATCTAATGCTATATCTCTTACCTTACCTTTAGGTATCCTATAACTTACATACCTCCCCCTTCTACTTAGACTATCCACATGTCTCCCTTGGAAGTTTCTAAGGGTGTCGTCCCTAAGTTTAACCTTTAGTATATTCCTGGGATCTATCCCACCTTTGGCATCAAATACTCTTTCAGAGGAGCCTTTTTCATCTTCCCTATCCTTCCCTCCTTGAATATCCCTGTATCCCTCACCTCTATCCCCTTCACCCTCTCTATCCCTTTTATCCCCTTCATGCCCTCTACTTTCAGTACTTTCAACTTCTACACTTTCAGAGGAGTTTTTTTTTAGATCCTTCTCACTATCTTTATTCCCTGGATCATTTCTATTTTTAAAATCTTCAATTATCTCATTTATTCTCTCATGGTTCAACTGTGGAGGTTCAAAAGGTTTTCTCCTCATCCTATGAGGTAGTGCCAACTCACAGGCCTCCTTAATATCATCGATATTTACGTAAGTTCTTCCATTGAAGGCTGCTATTGCCTTTGCAGTTCTCGCCACCGTTATATCTGCCCTACTTGTTGGAATGTTCAACTCAATACAGATCCTGGCGATCAACTCCAATAGATCATCTTTAATTATAACATCCTTTAGAATTTTCCTCCCATTTTCAATCTTTTTTCTTAGTTTGTTCTGTTCTTCCTCAAATTTCTTATAGAACCCCTCCGGGTCTCTGTTAAACTTTTCAACCCTCTTAACAACCTCCACTCTATCTTTAACATCCTCTAAACCTTCTACATCAACCATTAAACCGAACCTATCCAGTATCTGAGGTCTAAGTTCCCCCTCTTCGGGATTCATAGTACCTACAAGTATGAACCTTGAAGGATGCCTTATCTTTATACCTTCTCTTTCTATGATATTCCAACCCATAGCTGCAACATCCAACAGGATATCTACTATATGATCATCTAAGAGATTTACCTCGTCTATGTAGAGTATATTACCGTTAGCTTCTGCAAGTATTCCCGGTTCTAATGCTTTTACACCCTCTTTTATAGCCCTCTCTATGTCTAATGTGCCTATTACCCTATCTTCTGTACAGCCTATCGGCAGATCTACAACTTTCATCTTCCTTTTAACAGTTTTTAGATTTCCCTTTTTAATATTCTCCCTACAGATATCACATAGGTCTCCATCAATAGTACAGTTAAATGGACAATTTTCCACAACCTCTATCTCCGGTAGAAGATCTGCCAGAGCTCTAACTGCAGTGGATTTTGCAGTACCCTTTTCACCTCTTATTAAAACTCCACCGATCTTTGGATTAATAGCATTTAGGATTAACGCCTTCTTCATCTTCTCCTGTCCAACTATTGCAGTAAATGGAAATACCTTGTTCATACCCTCCCTCTTTTTATTCTTTTTATGATATTTTTTATATGTATTTGTAATAATTAATAATTAACAATATTACTTTTTTGTATATTTTAATATTACTATAATAAAAATTAATATTATTATAATATTTAATAATTATTTAAAATCAAAATTAAACTGGTGATTAGTATGAAGAGTATTAAAATCACCACCTTAATGTGGGCCTCTTACTGCTCCATACTGGATAGGGCCTATAAATCTCTAAAGAAGTTCTTGAGGGATAACTACAATGTAGATCTCCAAATGAAGATATACTCTACAAGGGATATAGAGGAAAAATTTGAGAGATTTTTAAGAGATACTAAAGAATCTCATCTAGTACTTATCTATAGGATATCTTCAGAGATTTACGATAGAATACCTATTTTAGAGAATTCTATAGTTATAGGACAGGATCCTCAATACTGGAACTCCAAGCTGTCTCCAAAGGCATATCTATATACTGTGTATGGGGGAATTGAGAACTTCAAGAATCTTATACTTTATTTATTAGCTAACAGTAGTGTGGTGGAAAGTATTGAATACAGTGAACCTCTGAAGTTTCCCTTCCAAGGTATATATCTAAAGGAAGATGGGAATATTAAAATATATGAGAATCTCCAGGACTTTTTAAAGGATAAAGAATTTAACAAGAAATACACTGTTGGAGTTTTATTCTCAAGGCACTACTTGATAAACGAGGATATGGAAGTTATAGATATGTTAATAGATAAGTTAGAGGAACACTTCAACGTTATTCCTGTATTTACCTATGGAGCGAAGGATGAAGATTTAGGGGCATGGGGTAGTGGTGAATGTGTAATGAGATACTTTTTTAAAGATAATAAACCTGTTATCGATGCTCTAATCAACTTGCTGTCCTTTCCTTTAGGTACTACGAAAGAGGGAGGAGCACTTAAAAAGATGGATGGTGTAGATATTCTAAAGAAGTTAGATGTTCCAGTTTTTCATCCAGTTGTAAGTTATTATAAATCCTATGAGGAGTGGGAAAGAGATAAAAATGGGCTGTCCTTTGAAATAGGTTGGAATGTTGCACTTCCAGAGTTGGAAGGTGTTATTGAACCTATAATAGTGGGAACTACTGAGAAGGTAGGATGTTTAGAGAAGAAGAAACCTATTGAAGATAGAATAGATAAGTTAGTTAGAAGAATAAAGAGATGGACAGAGTTAAAGTATAAGGATAGGAGTGATAGAAAGGTAATATTTATACTCCACAGTAATGCCTGTGCCTCCCTCGAGGCTACCGTTGGTAGTGCTGCCCATTTAGACACCTTTCAGAGTCTAATTAACATTATGAGGAGATTGAAGGAGAATGGTTATACTGTAGAGAATATTCCAGAGAGTGGTGATCAACTGGCAAAGATGATACTGGAAAAAAAGGCTATCTCTGAATTTAGATGGACATCTGTAGAGGAGATAGTATCTAAGGGGGGAGCTCTCTACCTCATGGATGAATCTGAGTACTGGAAGTACTTCAACAGTCTCCCTGAAGAGGTTAAAAGGAAAGTGTTGGAAACCTGGAAGGATTTAAATACTGGAGGTATGGTGTATAGGGATAGGGATGGTAGGAAGAAGATAGTAATTACCGGTTTAAGATTTGGAAACATCTATGTTGCTGTACAGCCAAAGAGAGGCTGTGTAGGTGCTAGATGTGATGGAAGTGTATGTAAGATACTCCACGATCCAGAGTGTCCTCCAACCCATCACTACATCGCTACCTACAGGTACTTCAACGAAATTGGGGATGTAATTGTCCATGTGGGTACCCATGGAAGTTTGGAATTCCTACCTGGTAAAAATGTGGGTCTTTCAGGCAAGTGTTATCCAGATATCTTAATAGATGATATACCACATATCTATATATATAACTCAGATAACCCTCCAGAAGGTACAGTAGCTAAGAGAAGAAGTTATTCTACTTTAATAGATCACATGCAGGTCCTCATGATTGATGCCTTCCCTTCAGAGTTGGAGAAACTAAGTAATTACGTTGAAGAGTATCTGAAGGAGATGGATATATCTAGAAGGCATCAGTTGGAACATCTTATCCTTGAAGAAGTAAAGAGAGTCAATATAATAAATCTTTCTAAAAGGGTTAAAGAGATGGAGAAGAAAGGTACTCTTCATGAAGAGTTTAAAGAGATATTCCAGGATATAAGAAATGCCTTAGAGATACTAAAATCTTCAAAGTGTAACGACGGTATGCATGTATTTGGTACCATCCCAGAAGGTGAGAGGAGGGTAGAATATATTTACTCCATACTGGAGTTTAAGCATGGCAGGAGTAAGAGGTTGAGAAAAGATATTGAAGATGTAATATCAGGTAGAAATATTGAAGATAGGGAGTTAAAAGAGAAGATATTGGATATAAACAAGAGGATAGAGGATTCAAGGGAGATAGATAGTCTATTGAGAGTATTTGATGGGAGATATATAGAACCAGGTCCTTCAGGTTTAATAACCCGTGGAAAGATAGATATACTTCCCACAGGGAGGAACTTCTACTCCTTAGATCCCTATACTATACCAACAGAGGCCAGTTATCGTGTAGGCTGTATTCTCGCTGAAAAGCTTATTCATAAGTATTTGGAGGAAGAGGGAAGATATCCAGAGAATGTGGCTATATACTGGATGTGTTCAGATATCATGTGGTCAGATGGAGAGGTCATGGCTCAGATACTATATCTTTTAGGGGTGAAACCAAGGTGGAGAAAGGGTAAGGTGGTGGGAGTAGATATAATACCATTAGAGGAGCTGAAGAGGCCAAGAATAGATGTAACCTTGAGAGTAAGTGGAATACTGAGGGATAACTTCCCAAACTGTATGGATATAGTTGATGAGGCTATAGTTAAGGTTGCTAAACTTGAAGAACCTCCTGAGATGAACTTCGTAAGGAAACATGTGCTAGAGGGTATAAAAGAGGGCCTCTCATTTAGAGAAGCTACCTACAGGATCTTTTCTTCGAAACCAGGTACCTATGGAAATGGTGTAAAGTACGCTATATACGCCAGTGCATGGGAGAACGAGGAGGATCTAAAGGATGCTTTTGTACTCTGGAACTCCTACGCCTATGGGAAGGGAGTATATGGAGAAAAGGCAAAGAGATCCTTTGAGATGTTATTGAAAACTGTAGATGTAACTTACAACAAGGTTGTGAGTGACGAGTACGATCTCTTAGGATGTTGCTGTTACTTCGGTGTCCATGGGGGTTTAATTAACGCTGTAAAGGTTATCTCTGGTAAAGATGTTAAATCCTACTACGGAGATACTAGAAGGTTGGAAAATATAACTGTAAGGACACTTAAGGAGGAGATTGAAAGGGTAACTTTATCGAAACTCTTAAATCCAAAGTGGATAGAATCTATGGAAAGACATGGGTACAAGGGAGTAGGTGATATCTCCAAGAGGATAGGGAGGGTATTTGGATGGAGTGCAACAACTAAGGAGGTGGATAGTTGGATATTCGATGGAATATACTCCACCTTTATTAAAGATGAAAAAAATAGAGAGTTCTTTAAGAGAAACAACCCTTACGCACTTGAGGAGATTGGAAGGAGATTACTTGAGGCCTATCAGAGAGGTCTCTGGAATACGGATGAGGAGACTGTAGAGGATTTAAAGAGAATATATATGGAAGTTGAAGGATATATCGAAGATACTTACGATGGAATAGACATGGGAGATATCCAGGGAGGAAGTATAGATATAAGTATGGAGTGGAAGGAGAAATTGATAGCATCATATAAAAATAGGTGAAAAATTAGGTGAAAATTTGAACCTGAGGGAAAAACTTAAACTCTACGTCATAACAGATAGGAGGCTTAGGAATGAGGTGGAAAGTGTAAAGGAGGCTTTAGAGGGAGGGGCAACTGCAATACAGTTGAGACTCAAAGGAGTACCAACAAGGGAAATGGTGGAAGTAGGTAAAAAGATTAGAAAACTAACTGAAGATTACGACACTCTGTACATTGTAAATGATAGAGTAGATGTTGCCCTGGCTGTAGATGCTGATGGAGTGCATGTGGGACAGGAGGACATGCCGGTAGATGTAGTCAAGGAGATAGCACCAAATTTGATAGTAGGTGTTTCAGCATCAAACCTAAGAGAAGCTCTAGAAGGTGAGAGAAAGGGGGCAGACTATATAGGTGCTGGAAGTGTGTTTCCTACAAGGACCAAGGAAGATGCCAGACTTTTAGGTTTAGGGGGATTAAGAGAGATAGTAGAGAATGTTCATATCCCAGTTGTTGCAATAGGTGGTATAAACCATGAGAATATTAGGGAAGTTCTAAAAGTTGGTATAGATGGAGTGGCTGTCATCTCTGCAATAGTAGGGACTAAGAATATAGTTGAGGCTACGAGAAGGATGAAAGAAGTAATAGAAGAGTACAAGGGTAGAGGTACCAAACAACTTACGATAATCTTAATAAATTAATATTATATTAAATTAAAATTATTTTATTAAATTAAATATTATTTCTTTTCTTTTAATCACTACTTTAATGATGGGAACTGGAACAGTTAATTAGTTTAAGCATGTTTTAACTAATAGAGGTGAATCTATGTCAGAAGATAAAGTTATCTTAGAGGCAAGGGATGTATATTACAAATATCCAGATGGAACCTTAGCCCTGAAAGGGGTAAATTTTAAAGTTAAAAGAGGTGAAATGGTAGCACTCTTAGGTCCCAACGGTGCAGGAAAATCTACCCTATTTTTACACTTCAACGGGATATTAAAACCCCATAAGGGAGAGATTCTGATAAAGGACAAACCTATAAAGTACGACAGTGGATCCCTCTTAGAGGTTAGAAAAACTGTAGGGATAGTTTTTCAGAATCCAGATGATCAACTTTTTGCCCCAACTGTGATGGAAGATGTGGCATTTGGGCCCTTAAATCTGGGATACAGTGAGGAGGAAACTAAGAAAATAGTTAAAGAGGCCCTAAAAGCTGTAGGAATGGAAGAATATGAAGATAAACCTCCCCATCACCTAAGTGGAGGAGAAAAGAAGAGGGTAGCCATAGCAGGAATACTGGCTATGAAACCTGAAGTGATGGTACTCGATGAGCCTACAGCAGGTTTAGATCCCATAGGGGCCTCCAAGATTATGGAGTTGCTCTACAAGTTGAACAGGGAGGGAATGACTGTAATAATCTCCACTCATGATGTGGATCTAGTGCCTGTGTATGCAGATAGGGTTTATGTTATGAATGATGGAAAAATTATAACAGAAGGTACTCCATGGGAGGTGTTCAGTAAAATAGATCTGATAAGGAGGGCAAATTTAAGACTCCCCAGGGTAGCCCATCTAGTAGAGATACTGAACAAGAGGGATAACATACCTATAGAGATGGGGTACACTATTGGAGAGGTGAGAGACAATATATTGGAGTATCTTAAGAGAGAGTGTCAGAAAACATAATCGGTGATATCTTGAAGATAGCCATCTCTGGGAAAGGGGGAGTTGGTAAAACCTTCATAGCCTCTACACTTGCTAGACTCTTTGAGAAAAGCAACTACAAGGTTATCGCAGTTGATGCAGATCCAGATATGAACCTCGCCTGTGCCTTAGGGATAGAAGAGGAAATCACTCCTATATCTAAGAGAGAGGACCTTATAGAGGAACGTACAGGTGCAAAGGTTGGAGAATATGGAAGTATATTTAAGATAAACCCCAAGGTAGATGATATAATAGATAAGTATTCCTACAAGATAGGTAATATATACCTCTTGGCAATGGGAACTATAGAGCAGGGAGGAGAAGGGTGTGTATGTCCTGCATCAGTCCTTCTTAGGCGACTTTTAAGACATCTTATATTGAAGAGGGATGAAGTTGTAATTATGGATATGGAAGCAGGTATTGAACACCTGGGGAGAAAAACCACGGAGAACGTAGATATGATGCTGGTGGTGGTGGAGCCCTCTAAGAAGGCTACTCTAACTGCGAAGAGAATAAAGAAATTGGCAGAAGATCTAGGTATTCCAAGGATTTACGCCGTTGTAAATAAGGTAAGAGAGAATATAAACAGTGAAAAATTTAAGGAGATCTTTGAGGAGGAGGTAGGTATTCCCATACTTAAATTCTTACCTTACAGTGAGGATGTTGTATATATGGATCTAAAGGGAAAACCTGTAGATCTAAACTCTCCTATTGGAAGGGAGATGGAAATCCTATTTAAGAAGATAGTGGAGGTTGTTCATGGGGAGAAAATTTAAGATATTCAGGATAAGGGGGATGATTACAGTCTCAGACTATCTCACGATGATAAATATCGTACTGGGGATGTTGGCAGTGTTCTTCCAGGACTTTAGATTTATATACCTCGCACTAGTGTTCGATGCCTTAGATGGATATGTAGCCAGAAAAACCAATACAGTCACAGATTTTGGAGCCCAGTTAGACAGTTTATGTGACGTTGTCAGTTTTGGAGTAGCGCCTTCCTATCTACTATACCACTACTTTGGGAGTACGTGGAGTTTAGTAACTTCTCTTATCTTCCTACTATGTGGAGCCCTAAGACTGGCAAGGTTTAATACACTGGATGTTAAGGATTTTGTAGGCCTACCTATACCTGCCGGAGCCCTTCTCCTCTCCACATTTTCTGAAATGATTTTAAAATATGATAAAATGTTGAGACATTATTACTGGGATATAGATATCTTCATCTTTGGAACACTGATAGGATTCCTAATGATAAGTGATATAATATATCCTAAGTATCCAAGAAGATGGTACCTGGTAATCTTTGGAATCTCCTTAGTATTATCTCTCTTTAACATTCCCGAAGGTTTATTTATCTGTGCTATAGGTTACGCACTTTATGGGGTGTTTCACCAGGTAAAATCTCATCTTTAGGGTAGGTAGTAATTAGTTTCTCCTCTGGCTTTTATATTAATGTTTATTATTGGCAGGATTTTCTAATGGAAACCAAGATATTTTTTTAAACTATTATTTGAGGAGAAATGGAATTATTTATAGAATTATAAAAAAGGAAATTAATAGACTGATAATTGTCTCTGAATACTCCTGAGTTCTTTAGGAAAAGGCTGATCTTTTTCCCAACAGGACAGATAATGAACTCATAATGACTAGAAATCTCTTCTTTTTATTGTGTATTTAATAAACTCTATACTTCCTATTATTTTACAGTTTGATAAGTATTGATGTGTAGGTGATTTCCATATCCATAATTAATGACTTGTTTTAATTTATTATTAATTTAAGAGCCTGCTCCAGATGTGTGGAAAAATAATTTTTAACCTTTATTAACATTCTTTGCAAGTTCTTTAATCCGACTAAATTCTTTTTCATCCGTTTCTTTTTCAACTTTTTGGGAATTCTTCCTCTCCAGCCTTTCCAGTTCCTCCACCAGACAAGTGATAAATACTCCAACATCTGTAACAACCCCTATAGCCTGGGAAGTTCCCCTATCCATTAACTTCGTTACAGCATCTGAATTGATATCTACACAGATAGTTTTTATATAAGAGGGCATCAAATTACCAGTTGCTATGGAGTGGAGCAGTGTAGCCATCATTAGGACCATCTTCTTATCTAAAAGTAACTCTCTCATCTTATCCTGAGCTTCTACAACGTCGGTTATAACATCAGGAAGGGGTCCATCATCCCTTATACTCCCAGCTAATACATAGGGAATGTTGTTCTTTATACACTCGTACATTATACCTTTTTTTATTATTCCCTGTTCCACAGCCTTTCTGATACTCCCAGCTTTCATAATAGTATTTATGGCGTATAGATGATGTTTATGTCCTCCCAATACAGGTTTTCCTGTTGAGATATCTACACCTAAGGAAGTACCATATAAGACACTCTCTATATCGTGAGTTGCAAGGGCATTACCTGCAAAGAGTGCTTGAACGTATCCCATCCTTATCAACTTTGCGAGTGCAGGACCTCCTCCAGTGTGTATCACCGCAGGACCTGCCACCACCACTATACCTCCCTTCCCACTTCTCCTGTATTCCTCCCTTATCTTATACATCTCCCTCGCTATCTTCTTTATAATAGCCTCTTTCGGTTTCTCCGCAGAGACCTCTGACTTCATAAACTCAAATAACTGTCCCTTTTCCCTAGGCCTTTCCGGTGGTATAACCCTTATACCTTTATGACCTACAACTACCAGATCTCCCTTTTTAACCTCCCTTATAACTTTAGTCTCCGCCCTCATCTCCTCTGGATAAACAACGATAATCCCGTCCATCTTAGGTTTTTCAACTTCTATCCACTGTCCCTTGTACTTTATATAAGTTGGATGATTAGTTGTAGAGTAGAATCCATCTGGTAGTACCTTATCCCTCTCAACCTGCTTCACCTCAACATCTTCGATTTCTGGAATTTCCGCCCCAATATTCTGCAACTCCTCAAGTATCTTATCTAGATGTGCCTGATCCTTTCCTATTACAAGAATCCTCGCATAGGAAATATCAGTTTTCCTCTTACCTATGTTAAACTCCAATACTTTGTAATCCCCCCCTAGTTCCAATATAGTGTCAAATGCCTTTGGTAGAATAAGGTTGTCTATTATATGTCCCTTTAACTCGATCTCCCTTGCAAACATTGAATCACCTTATAAATAATAACAAATTAATAATAATCTTTATTATAAATATGACATACAATTATAATATAATATTATAATAATTATTTCAAAAAAATTGGGGAGATAGTATGGATAGATTAACCTTAGAAGAAGGTACATATGCTGTAAAGTACGCCAGGGCAGTTATTGAAAATTATCTAACTGGTAAGAATATCGTGGTAGTAAATTATCCCAAAAAATTTGATAAATATAGAGGAGTTTTTGTAACTCTTCATACTTATCCAGATCATACATTAAGAGGCTGTATTGGAGTACCTGAACCTACTATGCCCCTTATAGAAGCTCTCAAGGAGGCAGCGATAAGTGCTGCAGTTAACGATCCAAGATTTCCCCCTGTAACCATCGATGAGATGGACAACATAGTAGTGGAGGTTAGTGTATTAACTCCACCTAAGTTGATAGAGGTAGAAGATCCCTCGGAATATTTGGATAAAATAGAGATAGGGAGGGATGGATTGATAATAGAGTATGGTATCTATAGAGGCCTACTGCTACCTCAAGTTCCAGTGGAGCAGGAATGGGAAGTTCCTGAGTATCTATCCAACTTATGTCTCAAGGCATCCCTATCTCCAGATGCCTGGCTCAGGTATCCTGTAAAGATATACTCCTTCCAGGCCCAAATATTTGAAGAGATCAGGCCCAGAGGACAGGTGGTTGAGAAGACTCTATAAGGTAAGGGGTGGTTATGGAGGCTGGATTTTTACTTTTAAAGGAGCATGAAACACTTCCAGTATCTGAGTTAAAGGCACTCTTGGAGATCTATCCACTAGGAGGTAAGGTGGAGGTTCTTAACAACTACGGGACGGTATCATCTTCCTTAGATAAACCCACCCTGGTTAAGTATATAAATAGAATTATTGAAAGAGGGGCCTATATTGAGGAAGGGCATCTTATAGTTACCGGGGTGAAATACAGTAGATCCCTAAAGGAAGGTCTTGAGAAACTTCTTAAGAGATTGGAGGAATTCTCATCTGAAGAACTCTTTAACTTTCTTCAGATAGATCCATCTAGGGATACCTTTGCAGTTAGGACTGTAAAAATAAATGGCAATGGAGATATAAGTTCGCCGACTATCGAGAGGATCGTTGGAGGTGTCCTAAAGGAGAAAACAGGTGCAAAGGTGAACCTCAAGGAACCCTCCAAGGTTATAAAAGTAGTGATACTTCAAAATAAGATATACTTAGGATTACTTGTGAGGAAGAGGGATAGAAAGTACTTCTACAACAACAGGCCCCATCTAAGGACGTACTTCCATCCTGGAAGTATCCTCCCAAAACTTGCAAGAGGGATGGTAAACCTAGCCAGGTTGAAAGAGGGGGAAATAATTTTAGATCCCTTCTGTGGAGTAGGTGGGTTTTTAATAGAGGGGGGGATGATAGGTTGTAAGTTGATAGGTTGTGATATAGACGGTAGGATGGTAAGAGGCACATTGATAAATTTAAAATCTTACAACTTGGAGGACAGTGTATTAGAGATAAAGAGGATGGATGCTAAAGATGTTGTAGATTACCTGAGATCTAAAGGTATTAACAGTGTAGATGCCATCGTTACAGATCCTCCCTATGGAATACTAACATCTGTAAAAGGAGATATTATAAGTATACTGGAAAAACTTGGAGATATTCTGAAGGATGGAGGGTATATGGTATTTGCCTTTCCTAGAAAGGTAGATCTAAATCTGAAGTTGATGGAGATACATAAGTTGTATGTCCATGGTAGTTTAACTAGACATATACATGTATATAAGAAGGAGTCTACTTCCTGATCTCTATTTTATCTCCTACACTTATCTCTAACTTATCATCGCTCCTTATTTCTATCATAGAGTTGGAGTACACCTTGGATTTATAAGTCCTCCAAGGTTTCAAATCTCTAACTACTTCTACAACTCTATTATCCAGCAAAAATATAACATCTATTGGAAATCTCATAAAAAATGTGTGGATGTGGAGTTTTCGCTTTTTATAGTAGAATATCATCCCCTCATTTTTCCCTATATCTCTAAACATTAAACCTAAGGCTCTCTTAAAAAAGTTATCTGCGACATGGAGATCGTATTCTTTATAACCTTCTTTACTTTTAAATCTTACCTTTAACATGATCCACCTTTCTGTAAGGTACAGGTATGTACTGCACAGATGGTCTCTGAGTTGTTGGCTGCTTGTAGAGATCGAAGAGTTTGTATACTAACTTTGGAACGTTGGTATTTACTTCTATACCTAACTCTCTCAACTTGTCCACAGTCAGTGGGTAGTCGTGGGTCCATCTTCCTGTAGATAGGATCTCTGCAACTTCTCTGGCTTTCTCCTCTGGCATTTTATCCTTCAGGAGGTTATATACAAACTCCTTCACTTGTGATATCGCTTTCCTGGATATATCTGCAAGTATCAAGGTCTCGTCATCAAGTTGATCTATGTACTTAGTCTCCACCACTTTTAAGATAGAAGCTGCTGGATAGTTACCTATCTGAGGATCCACAGGTCCCAATACAGCATTTTTATCCATAATAATCTCATCTGCAGCCAGGGCTATTAAAGTACCTCCACTCATGGCATAGTGCGGTACAATTACTGTAGTTTTGGCCTTGTGTTCCTTCAACGCCATAGCTATCTGCTCACTGGCTAATACTAATCCTCCTGGTGTATGTAGTATGAGATCTATAGGCATATCTTCAGGTGTCATTCTTATTGCCCTAAGTACTTCTTCACTGTCCTCTATAGTTATAAATCTATAGATGGGGATACCAAAGAGTGTCAGTTGTTCCTGTCTATGTATCATTACAATTACTCTGGTTTTTCTCTCCTTCTCCAACCTCTTTATACAGCTATATCTCTGGATCAGTTTCATTCTAAAGGCAGTTTGGGAGTATAAGATAAGTAATATAAAGAAAATCCAAAAAATAACTGTAGGGTCCATACTTACACCGTAGGTATTGTTATTATTGTAATAATTATTTTATATGATTTTATATGATTATTGTTATTATCTAGATAATCTTATAAAATAGGTAATAAGAGGTTACTATAGGATGACAATTAATTTTAATTATCTCATTTTTCATTATTAAATATCTCGTGTAGTAACTGTTGTAGGTAAAAGTTATATAAACTTATATAATAATTTTATATAATAAACGGAATTACTTATTTACTTTGATAATATCTTGATAATATCTTGATAATATCTTTGAGGTGTTCTTCATGAACAGGATAAACTTAAGCACCATAAAGTTAAAATCCTTAGTTTCTGAAACTGCGAAGATATCTGACAAAGTTATAGCACTAAAGTATGTTATAATAAAACCTGTGGGATTCCCAATTAAAATAAACAGTGAGAATCTAAAGGTTACTATAGACGATCCTACTTTATTTAACGTATATGCGAGAGAGCAGTGGGAAGGCGAGACTGTAAAGGAGGGGGATTATCTCTTTGACAACACCATAATTCCAGATTATGCATTCAAAGTTGTATCTACATATCCATCTGATGGAGGTATAATCACAAGGGATACTCTATTTAAAATTATAACTGAGAGAGATGTAGGAAATAAGCCCTTTAAAAAGGTAAGATTTGACGAGATAATAGGCCAGGAACACGCAAAGAAAAAGTGTAAAATCATTATAAAGTACCTTAAACAGCCTGAACTGTTTGGAGAGTGGGCTCCAAAGAACATCCTCTTCTACGGACCTCCAGGAACTGGAAAGACACTGATGGCAAGGGCTCTAGCAACTGAAACTGACGTACCTCTCTACTTAATAAAGGCCACCGAGCTGATAGGGGAGCACGTTGGAGACGGTGCCAAACAGATAGAACAACTGTACAGTAGGGCATTGGAGAACAAGCCATGTATTGTATTCATCGATGAATTAGATGCAATAGCCCTTAGTAGACAGTACCAATCCCTAAGAGGGGATGTGTCGGAGGTTGTAAATGCCCTATTAACAGAGTTAGATGGCATACATGATAACGACGGAGTGGTGACCATAGGAGCTACCAACAATCCAGATATCCTAGACAGTGCCATAAGGAGTAGATTCGAGGAAGAGATAAAATTTGAACTACCAGATGACAAGGAGAGATTACAGATTATGGAACTCTATAGGAAAAAGATGCCTCTAGAGATCAGGGCAGATTTGAGAAAGTATGTAGAGAAGACAAAAGGTATGAGTGGAAGAGATATAAAGGAGAAGTTCTTGAAACCAGCTCTCCACAGGGCTATACTAGAAGATAAAAAGTACATAGATGAGAAAGATCTAGATGCAGTGTTAGGGGAGTTGAACAAGTCTAAGAAGGAAGCACCTCTGCATCTCTACAGATAATTTTGATAGGAATAATAAAAAAACCTTCATGGCCATTTGTAGAGAAAACTTTTTATTTTTCTTTTTATTGTTAAATCTGTCTGAAGTTATTAATTTTTATCCAATCTGTTCAAATACTTCACAACACCTACCATCGCAACAGCCCCCTCTCCAACAGCCTTTGACACCTGTAAGACCCCTCCTGTAATATCTCCACAAGCAAATATACCATCTATGTTAGTCCTACATCTCCTATCTACTTTTACAAATCCATTGATTAACTCCACCCCACTACCCTCTAAGAACTGGGAATTAGGTTCGTGCCCCATACTTATAAAGATCCCATCGCCTTTAATAACTCTTTCTTCACCGTCCAGAGATATCAATACACCTTCTGCCTTCTCCTCTCCAAGTATCTTTATAATCTTTGCATTTTTTATTACGTCAATATTCTCTGCATCCTTTAACCTATCTAACATGATCCTCTCAGCAGATTTTAATTCCTTTTTATCTGTAATCACTGTTACTTTCTTTGCAATATCCTTTAAATTCAGTGCAGACATGACGGCTGGTGTATCTCTACCGATTACTATTACATCCTTATTTAGATAGAAGAAGGCATCACATGTGGTACAATAGGAGACTCCTTTTCCAATAAATTCATCTTCATTCAATCCCAATTTCTTCTCTCTTGTTCCAGTTGCAATTACAACACTTTTAGTGATATAGGTGTTATTCTCTCCTATCACCTTAAAAGGCCTATCCTCTGTGTCTATCTTTACAATGGTATCATATACAATCTCTAAATTAAATTTCTTAGCATGTTTCACAAATCTCTCTGCCAATTCATACCCTTTAATATCTTCAAAACCTGGATAATTTTCTACAACACCTGCCTCCGCTATTTTCCCTCCTTCCCTTTCCTTCTCAATACATACGGTCTTTAACTTTGCCCTCATGGCATATATTCCTGCAGTCAATCCAGCAGGACCTCCCCCTATTATCACTACATCGTAGATATCCATTTTTTACACCTTAGTTTTAACTCTTATTGGAAAGACTAGAAATTTTGTAATAACGTTTGTTTTTTAACGTTTTAATTTTATAGTTAAGCGACATATCTCTTTTGTATGTATTTAACAGTCCTAGGAGTTCTGTTTTTATTATTATTTTATTTTTTATAATTATTATACTTCTAATTTTTATTATCCATTTGGAAATATAGATTGAGAAAGGAGATTTAATTATTCCTTCTTACACCTTTCTATACCTATCTCCACCTTATACTTCCTGTTATCCGGTGTTTTTATCTCCCATACCTTTCTATAATCTGCATCTACCTCGTCAAGAAACTTACCTCTTACCTCCCTCTCTATATATTCTAAGGTATCCCTATCGAAGGATACACCTTCCATCTTTATATTAACCCACTCTTCGATATTCAGGTCCATATCCTTCCTCATAGCTTGTATTCTCCTTATAACTTCCCTCATAAGTCCTTCTTTAATGATATCTTCAGTTAATTTAATATCCATATATACACTTCCCTTGGAGAACTCCACTCCAATTATATTCTCCGGTATCTCCATCTTAAACTGTATATATTCAGGTTTTATCTCGTATTCTCCAATTTTAACAACACCTTCTTTTTCCAGTTTTTCCTTAAGTATCTTGGGATCTACAGACTTTATAACCTCTACAACCTTTGGAACCTCACTTTTGAATACCTTACCTAACTCTCTGTAGTTTGGTTTTACAGATATATTACCCTGGAACTCTGTAACTTCTATCTCCTTGACATTCCCTTGCTCCTTTATGATATGGCTGTATTTGCTTACTATATCTTCTACAGTTTTTGGCAATATTATCTTCCATATTGGATACCTGAGAGTATATTTTGCCTTATCCCTCCCTCTCAATATAGCATCTACTATCTCTCTAATTACTTCCATCTCATTCTCTAAGGTTCTGTCTATATACTTTTCATCTACAGTTATCCTGTTCATGAATATACTCTCTGGCATTCCCTCAGTCTTCAAGTTCTGGTATATTTTCTCACTTATATGTGGAACCACTGGAGACAGTAAGAGTATCAGTTTCATCAGCACGTAGTACAGTGTCTGATAGGCAGAGAGTTTTTCTGGATCCTCACTCTCCTTCCAGGTTCTACCCCTTATAAGTCTAATATACCATCTACTTAGATCCTCAAGTATGAAATCCCTCAACTTCCAAGTATAGGAGTGGAGATGTGGTATTTCTAGATCCTCTACTATCTCCTTGGTTAATGTGTTTATCCTACTTATTATCCATCTATCTTCATCCTTAAGGTACTTCATATATTCATCATTAGGCTGAAAGTTGTCAAGTACCATGTAGTTAACCGCAAATGCGTAGGCGTTCCACAATGTGTTAAATAGATTTCTAACATCCTTCAACTCAGTATAGGAGAACTTTATATCCTCCCATGCCTTGTTTGCACTTAGAAGGTAGAACCTCAGTATATCTGCCCCGTACTCTTCTACAACATCATCTGGATTAACTATGTTCCCTAAACTCTTACTCATCTTATTTCCTTTCTCGTCGAGGGCGAAACCATGCATCATACACTTCTTATATGGTACGTCGTTGAAGAGGATAGTGCTTAGGGCATGTTGGGAGTAAAACCACTTTGTAACCTGATCGTGTCCCTCCACTATGAAGTCAGCCTTTTTAAGTTTCCTCAGATTCATAGAAGCGTAAGGTGCTAAACCTGAGTCAAACCATACATCTAAGACATCTGGCACTCTCTTCATAGTACCTCCACAATGACACCTGAGAAGCACCTTATCTACAGTAGGTTTATGTAGATCCTCCAGATCTACTTCATTTATCATCTTCTCTTTCAACTCTTCGACACTTCCAATAACCTCGTAGGAACCACATTTCTCACAGATCCAGATTGGAATAGGTATACCCCAGTACCTCTGTCTACTTATGTTCCAGTCTCCTACGTACTTTACTCCATTTATATACCTAGTTTCTACCCAACCTGGTATCCAATGGACACTCTTAGCCTGTTCTATTATTTCATCCTTTATCTTAGATATCTTCAGGAACCACTGTTCTGTAGCTCTGAAAAGTAGTGGAGTTTTACACCTCCAACAGTGTGGATAGGAGTGTTTTATCTTACCCTCGGAGAGAAGTAGCCCTTTCTCCTTCAATCTCTCTATTATATACCTATCTGCCTCCTTTACGAAGATACCTTTCCATAATCCTTCAGTATATCTACCTCTATCATCTATTGGGGAGTATATAGGAATACTGTATCTCTCACCAACCTCAAAGTCTTCCTCACCAAAACCTGTTGCTGTATGTACCAAACCTGTACCCTCTTCTAGAGAAACATGCTCTCCCAATACTATAGTATGGACCTTCTCCATCTCGGAGAACTCTTTAAGTTTTTCGTTCTCTTCTAAGAGGGGAGTAATATACTTTAAACCCTCCAATTCACTACCTTTAACAGTTTTTACAACCTCGTAGTGTTTTATGTTATAAATCTTCTCAGCCTTCTTTACAACACTCTCAACTAACGGTTCTCCTATTATCCAATACTCTTCAATCTCTTCCCCTCCAGTCTCTAAGGTTACCTTAACATAGGCGTAGTTGAAGTCAGGATGGACGGCGACCAGCATGTTTGCTATTAAAGTCCAGGGAGTAGTTGTCCAGATTATAAGGTATGTATTCTCCTTATCCTTCAAGGGGAATTTAACGTAGATAGAAGGATCTACTACCTCCTTGTATTCTCCTCTTACTTCATGCTCTGCCAAGGATGTTTCACACCTTGGACACCAATAACCTACCCTAAGATCCTTTGAGAGGAGGCCCCTCTTATGAGCCTTCTTTAAGGTCCACCATCCAGTTTCTATATAGTCCCTCTCTATCGGCATATAGGCGTTTTCCCAGTCAAGCCATACCCCTAAGTTCTTGAACTGTCTTTCCATAACCTCTCTATTCCTCAGTGCAAACTCCTTACACTTTTCTATAAATCTCTCAGTGCCAATTTTCTTCTCTATGTCCTTCTTTGAATTTATTTTAAACTCTTCCTCTACCTTCACCTCTATTGGAAGACCATGCATATCCCAGCCAGCTTTATCCAATACGTTATAACCTTGTAATCTCTTGAATCTCAATACAGTATCCTTTATTATCTTATTCCATGCTGTTCCGAGGTGTATGGCTCCTGAACAGTATGGAGGTCCATCTACAAAGTAATATTCTGGACCATGTTCTAAAGATCTCTTTACCTTTCTATATATGTTATTCTTCTCCCAGAACTTCTTTATTTCCAGATCTATCTCCCTAAAATTGACCTCTGTCCTTACCTCCTCCATAGCATCACCTTTTAGATTATAGCACGATATCAATTATCTCTCCACAGTTAGGACACTGTGGAACTCCAGAACTTGTATCGATGTTATTAACTATCACGGAAAATTTCGATCTATCAATAAGTAAAGTCTTACAGTTAGGACAGTAGGTATTCTCTCCTTCGTGCCCTGGGACGTTTCCTATGTAAACATACTTTAAACCTTCCTCCAGGGCTAAGTTTCTCGCACTTTCTAAAACTTCCAGAGGTGTTGGAGGAATATCTAACAACTTATATCGTGGAAAGAATCTTGTGAAGTGGAGAGGGGTCTCTTTACCCAGGTAATCTCTTACGAAGTGTATGAGATTTAGAATATCTTCCATGTTGTCGTTGTAGGTAGGTATTATAAGGTTGGTTATCTCCACATGGATACCTATTTTCTTGGCTACTATAGCAGTCCTTAGAACTGGCTCTAAGGTTCCATGACATACTTCTCTGTAAAACTTTTCATTGCCCTTTATATCTATATTCATCCCATCTATCTTTAAGTTTCTTAGAGGTTCCTCGTTTATATATCCATTTGTTATCATGACGTTGTATAAGCCCTTTTTCCTAGCGATACTCACAGTGTCATACATAAGTTCGTAGAAGACAGTAGGTTCAGTATAGGTATAGGCTATACCGTCACACCTGTATTCTAAGGCCATTCTTACTATATCCTCAGGGTATAGGGTATTGTAGATAATATCATCAGGAGAAACCTGACTGATCTCCCAGTTTTGACAGTGCTTACACCTAAAGTTACATCCTGCAGTAGCTATAGAGAATGTTATAGAACTAGGATGAAAGTGATAGAGGGGCTTTTTTTCAACAGGATCTACAGCAGCTGAGCAAACCTTACCATAGTTTATGGTATAGAGTTTTCCACCTATGTTCTCCCTGCATCTACAGAAACCTCTCTTCCCAGGAGGAATTACGCAGTATCTAGGACATAAGGTACATTTAACTATCTTATTATCCATAGGTTCATAGTACATAGCTTCGTAGGATTCTCCGTAACTTCTGATGGCACTCATAGTATCCCAACTCTATAGGTAATCCCCAATGTTAAAAATCTCGGTAATCTCCATAAGTACTTTACCTCTATATATAATATTGTAGGTTCTCTGAGGAAGGATTCTCCTCTCCGTATTTAGATACCTTCTAATTGATTCTTCTACCTCTTTATAGGATATATCCACTATTTCCCGCCGAGTTTCTAAGTTGTGCATCTTCAGAATTTTCCCTATAGGTATATCTGCAGAGAGTAAATCTCTCTTAATACTGTCTCTCAGAGTTTCATCACCAATATTCTTCAGAGGTATCTTTGAAGTGGCGTATACTAAAGGAGTGTCTCCGATCTTGAGGATTACACTTCTGTAATTTACACCGTTTACTATTTTCTGACTGATAGTTTTTACAGTGATCTCACCGTTGAACAGTATCTCCAGAAGGTTGGTAACACTTCCGTCAGTACCTAATAACATCTTCTCTTCATTTCTAAGGGGGTACCTTTTGGATAACTCGTTTATAATTCTGTAAGGCTTTAACACCATTAGATACCTCACCTAATTGGGAGAATTATTAATTTTCCTTATTATCTTGATAGATAGTATTTTTTATCTATTTTATCTTTTTAAGTATTTTATTTATACTATTTTTAATTTGTTATATAATTGATCCTAATATTATCTTAATTCCTACCAGAAGTAGCGATTAAAAGGATATCAATTATACAATAATTATAACTAAAATTATAACTAATAGAATAAAATATATCCCAGAATGTTTTTTCGACATTGAAATAGGGTAGGAAATACCTTTTGTAATATCCACAGTTGTATCATTTAGAATTTTACTTATTTTATCTTATCTCAACAGTCCCAGCTAATTTATTTATAGTCTATAACTACTAATAAACGACTCTACTATTTTCTTCTCTTCTAACGTATTCACATTTAATACGGGCTCCTTTAAGACATACAGCTTTTCCACCTGTTCTCTATTCACTGGACAAAGTATGTTTATACCTATAGGGATGTAATTATCAATTGCTATAGTAGAACTGCTTAGATATTTATTCTTCTCCACCACTACACAGAGGGTCTCCAAATTCATATTCTTAGACCTTAGAGTGTAATATTCATCTATAATTTCATCTATAACTTTAGGTGTTATAGTAGGTATATCACAGCATATTACCATGAAAGGCTCTGAGAAATATCTCATAGAATAGTTTATATCATGAATATAACCCTTACCAGGAGTGTCTATTATTTTTATTCTTTTTTTATTACAATATTTCTTAAATAGATACTTCTTAGTTTTCCTGGTATTCGGAGATACTGCGATATATATATTCTCTATCTTAGAGTTTAAAAGGGACTGGATTACATAGTCTATCATAGGTTTTTTTAAAATTGGTAGTAGTGGTTTTTCTACATCAGCCTTTAACCTCGTACCTTTTCCACCAGCCATAAGTAAGGCGTCCATATTTCCACGTAAGTAGATAGCTAGTTTTATCAAAATTAATGGATTTAAAAGAGGATTAATAAAAATAATAAAGAGTATCATAACAAAAAATATAATCTATGGTAATAACATTTTTAAGCTATATAAATATATAAATTATAATATTATAATATATTTAATTATATGATTTAATTATTTTTTCAACTTATTTTTTTATTGAGATCTCGAAGTTGTTATTGCTATAACACAAATTATCCTAAGGTTTCCCGAATCGCATCGTAGAGATTTCTACACAGGATTTCTATTTCATTCTCTGTAATAGTTAGAGGAGGAACTAATATTATAGTGTTAAGAATAGGTCTCATATATATGCCCCTCTTAAGTAGGTTCTCTGCAACCCTATACGCTACCTTCTCCCTGTATGAATATGGTTCCTTGGTCTTCTTATCCTTCACCAACTCAATACCTACCATAAAACCCTTCTTCCTGACATCGCCCACATGTTCCAACTCCTTCAATTTGTCTAACTCTCTATGAAACATCTCTATCTTCTTATTTACTTTCTTAAAGAAGTCCTTCTCTCCCAGTATTTCCAAGGTAGCAAGTGCTGAAGTACATAATAACTGATTTCCCGTATAAGTGTGCCCATGGAAGAAGTGTCTGAGCTCTTCAAAGTCCCCTAAGAATTGGTTGTATATCTCGTCAGTTGTCATGGTAACTGCCAAGGGCAGATAACCTCCAGTTATACCCTTCCCGATTGTAATTATATCTGGTTTAGATATACTTTTTAACTCCTCCCTCTCTGAATAAAGATATCTACCAAGTCTCCCAAAGGTTGCAACTTCATCTAATATAAATACTATACCTTCTTCCTTAGATCTCCTTGCCAACTCCTCTATATAGTTATCAGGGTATGGAATCATCCCGGCAGAACCCATTATTCCCCCTTCCAGTATTATACAGAAGAGCTCATCCTTAGCCTCCTCTAAGAGTTTCAGCATATCTTCGAGACAGTCCATACTGCATCCCATCTCCATCCTCTCATCTGTATCCCTGAAGTTGTGGCCGTATCTACACCTGTAGCAGTAGGGAGGGTTTCCATGGTATCCCTTAAATAGGAGGGGCTTAAATAAACCATGGAAAATCTCACTACCCCCTACACTCATGGCTCCAAAGGTATCTCCATGATAGCCATCCTTTACAGAGAGGAACTTAGTCCTCTTTTTATTACCTTCAGGATCCTTTAACTGGTAATACTGAAAGGCTATCTTAAGAGCAATTTCAACAGCCTCTGAACCATCCTCCGAGTAGAACACCTTAGTTAGATGGGGGGGAGTGATCTCAACAAGTTTCTTTGCCAGGAGTATAGAAGGTACATTACCACATCCTAACAGTGTAGAGTGACATATCTTATCTGCCTGTCTCTTTATTTCCTCAATAATCCTCCTCTCACTGTGGCCAAAGAGATTACACCATATAGAAGACACAGCATCTAGGTATTTATTTCCATAGATATCTATAAGGTAGTTACCTTCACCTCTCTCTATTATCAGATTTTTAAAGGGAGGATCGTACTCCCTCATTTGAGTATATGGATGCCATAGGTATTTTTTATCCCATTCAACAAGTTCTTTGGGAGTGTAACCTTTAGCCATAATCTATCACCTTTATATCCTGTTAAATGGATCGTATAAAAATTTAATATAAAAATAATAGTAATAAAATAATAGTAATATGGATAAAACTATTCGTACTAAACAACAACTATCGAGAACCTTGAATAAAAATAATAATTATAAAAATAATAAAGAAGAATTTAAAGAGCTAATACCGTTAAAAAGTAAAATGTTATTATTTGTAGGAGATTGATACATCTTTTAAGAATATTCTTTTAATCTCTCCTTTAATGGAAACCAGAATTGTTGAAAATCAGGATTTTGTATCTACTCTTTCTGTAGTATCTCCACCTTATTTTTATGTCCAACGATAACTTTATTCACCTTTGTAAAGATACCGTTCTCCACAACTCCCGGTATGGTATTTAACTCCATCTCCATCTTTTCAGGCTCCTTCAGGTCCATGAATACATCTATTATTATATTACCGTTATCTGTGATTACTGGGCCTCTCTTCCTCTCAGCCATCCTTATAGAAGGTGCCGCATCCCTTCTAAGTAACTCCTTTAATACAAAAGAATACGCAGAAGGTAGTACCTCTAGGGGCACAGGTGTCTTATTTCCCAGCATATCCACGACTTTACTACTATCTACTATGACTACAAACTCCTCTGCGTAGTAATCCACTATTTTCTCCATCGTATGGCAGCCTCCTCCCCCTTTTATGAGATTTAGGGATTTTCTCTCAACCTCGTCGGCACCATCTACTGCAATATCTATAACATCACACTGATCTAAGGACACTATCGGTATTCCATTTTTGATGGCCAATATACGGGATTCAAAGGATGTAGGCACTCCAAATATACTTAACTCTTCTTCGGTGATCTTCTTACCTAACTCCTCTATAAATATGTTGGTTGTTGTACCTGAACCTAAACCTACTATCATCCCATCTTTTATAAGATTAAGAGCCTCCCTTGCGGCCATGTATTTCTCATGTTCAGTATTTGTAGTTTTTGACTTCGATCTTCTACCCTTAGCCATATCTACCCCCTTATAATCTAACTGGAATCCCTCTATTTAACAGATACTCTTTAATCTCCCTGATGGAATATTCCCTGTAGTGAAGAATACTTGCCATTAATGCAGCATCTGCCTTTCCATATTCAAATACCTCGTAGATATGTTCCAGTGTTCCACAGCCTCCACTTGCTATAACAGGTATTCCAACGTTCTCAGACATTAATCTTGTTAATTGGATATCGTAGCCCTTCTTAGTACCGTCTGCATCTATACTGGTAAGGAGTATCTCTCCAGCACCCAACTCCCATACCTTCCTACCCCACTCTATAGCATCTATTCCAGTCCCCTTTCTACCTCCATATATATAAACCTCAAACCAGCAGTATCTACTATCAACTTTTACAACGTTTCTACCCCTCTCCCTAGCAGCATCTACCTCTTCTCCTTCTACATATCTCCTTTTTGCATCTATAGCAACTACAACACACTGGGAACCAAAAATCTCACTGGCTTCCTTTATCAGCTCAGGAGTCTTAACTGCAGCTGTATTTACAGATACCTTATCAGCACCTGCTCTAAGTAGTCTCCGGAAATCTTCAACTGTCCTAACACCACCTCCAACAGTTAAAGGTATAAATACCTGCTCAGCTGTCTTCTCAACTAAATCTATAAGTATACGTCTCTTCTCGTAAGATGCGGTAATATCTAGAAATACCAACTCATCTGCACCTTCTTCATCATATACCTTGGACAATTCTACAGGATCTCCTGCATCCTTTAAGTGGACGAATTTAGTCCCCTTTACAACCCTGCCCTCCTTTATATCTAGACAGGGAATTATCCTCTTCGTTAAGATTTTATCACCTATAATACTTATACCAGGAATTTTAAATAATAACATTATATATTTATGTATCTCCTTAGATGCTGTTTGATACTGAATTTTTAACTATCATTATTATTAATAATATTAACATAATAAATAACTTATTTGTAATATTTTTATTTGTAATATTTGGTCTATAATTTATATTAACATCTTTACAACAAGGCACTGAGTAAGATACTATGGACATCAATATACTGATAGGGGATTTAATAAGATATTATGGATACCTCGGCCTCTTTGTAGTAGCGTTCTCTGAGTCGATAATCCAACCTGTACCCCCAGATATCTTTATATTAGGTGCCTCTATCTTTGGTTTAGATCCCTTAATATGTGCGGTGATCTCAACTGTAGGTTCGGTGTTGGGAGGAATAACTGGTTATATATTAGGTTATAAACTTGGGACGCCAGTTTTTATCAGATTGTTTGGAGAAAAGTACTTTAGAATGGGAGAAAGGTTTTTTGAAAAGTACGGTGTTTTGGGCGTGGTAATTGCAGGATTTACTCCTTTGCCGTATAAAATTGTAGCCTGGCTCTCAGGGATTTTTGACATGGGTGTTTTAAAATTTACAGTTGGGACCTTGATAGGGAGATTTTCCCGATTTCTCCTTATAGCTTATTTTGGACATGGAGTTTCTATGTATTTTGGTATTTAAAGTTAGTATTTATTATAAATGGGGTAATAAATTTATTAATTGCAAAAATTATTAAAATATACTAAAATAAATTATATTATTTATTGAGGAAATGATATCGAAAAACGGTGGGTTTTTTATGAATGCTTACAATTATAATACCTCTGCTAATAGGGAACTTTCACAACTTTTCCTTGAATATTACAAACAAGACTGGAAGAAACGATCTGAAGCTGCTAGGATATTAGGATATATCAATGATCAGGAAACAATAGAAAAATTAACTCCATATATTGTCGAGTTAGCCTTAGATACAAATAGATTCATTAGAATAAATCTAGCCCACTCCTTAAAGAAAATAGTGTTGGAATACAATATTGTAAATGAAGATATTTTTTTCCTGTTGTATTCTTTGGCCTACGATTCCTACGAGCCTGTCTCCAGTTTAATGATAAATATTATAAAATCGATGGAGGATTATAAAGTAATCAAATTCGTTTCATCTATCTCTAAGAAGTTGGGATCTTCAAATAACTATGAAATACTCTACTCCCTAGTATCCATAGGGTTGATATCCAGTATAACACCGGAATATCTTGTAGATGCACTGCCTAAACTTATGTTGTTGGCAAATACCAACAGGTATAAAATAATTCAGATCATCGCTGTTGAAATACTGGGAGAATTTAAATCTTTAAATAGAGAGTACTTAACTGAGCTGTACTATTTCTACTATATAAGATATCGTTACAAAGAGATATTTCAAAACTTAAGGGGTGATGATTTTAATAAGTACTTTGACAAAATTAAATATTACGACATCTATTTAAAAAAGAATGTTTCTAAAGACGATATTGTAGAAGTTATTAATACAATAAAAGATAGTAAATATGAATATGACGATACGTTGAAAACCCTTAAGATGTCCATTTTATACACCCACTTCAAGCCTCTCAGGGAGTTGTTAAATGAAGATGAAAACCTCGGTAAGGTACTACTGGAGGAAGTTCTAAACAATATAGAAAGTGACAACTTTCTCGTCAAACTCTCTGCAATACTACTCTTCTCAAAAATCATAACTGTAGAAAAAGTCTATAAAAATCTAAGTAAAAATGATATTGACAATTTCTTTAAGGTGATAGAAGATAATTTAGTTAAGGGAAATTATCTCCTCAAAGGATTTTCCCTTGAGGCACTGTGCAATCTTGTGAAATGGGGTAATTCTCAATATATGCTGAAGAAGATAGAGGAAGTGATTGATAAGGTTGATATGGAGAAGGTTATGAGTGAGGGTTATCTATGTTACTATTACGGTATATATTTAATGTACTATTTTAAAAAATTACAGTGTATCTCTGCTAGACATTCACCAAATATAACTAAAGAACTTCTTGAAAAGTTCAGAGATTTAGGACTTTATAAATTGCAGGAACTTATCAAAAGTATCTATTTAGGCATAAAAAAGAGAGAATGGTTAGATAGGTTCTACTCTGGGAAGTTTTTAGGCAATATACTATGTTCACGAATAAGATACAATCCACAGATGTTTGAGATAGTTAATAGGTTGTTATACGATTCCAATTACTTGAATAGAAACATTGGGATATGGTTATTTAGATTGATAATAGAGATTGAAGATAAACCTCCTTCCAATATTAATCCAATAATTAAGACCACATTTCTCTTCGATGACTGGTATTTTGGGACTAGGGTAGAGTACTTGTTGTTTTACAGTACTTTAATCAGTAAATTTCCTAAGAATATCCAAGTAAATAGTATAAAGACAGGTCTGATCTCAACAATTTTAACAAAGTGTTTAACTGATAAAAATAGATTTATAAAATACATAAGTAGAGAGTTGTTCTATAAACTTGTAGATGATGTATCTGAGTACTTTGAACTGTTAGACTACCACAACAGAGAATCTGAAGAACGAATCTCTATAATCGATAAATATATTAGATATCCTGAAACAAGAAAGGCTGCAATAATGTTAATTAAAAATGAATTAGAAAGATACATCAAAAATAAAAAAGGAGATAAAAAATATATCGAAACACTCTTAAGAATAATTTACAACAACATCTGTGAAGAGACTATCTATGTCCTCTTTGAAATTATAAAGTTAAAGAAGAGAAATTTCCCACTCTCTGCAGAAATTGTCAAATCCTATATAGAGAGGTATCCTAAGTTACCTAGGACTATGGCAGACGTTCTCTACAAGTTCGTAAACGAGCATGTTTTTAGGATAAGATGTATCCACCTACTTGAAGTGTTGGCATATGTTGAGGAGAGAATTATAATACAGAGGAGAATACTAAATAGAATTAAAGAGTTGGTTGTATATGCAGATTCTTATTCCCAAGATATTAAAATAGCGATGAAGATACTTAATAGAATAGAAGAACCTGAATGTAAGGCTATAGTAGAAGAAAAAGAAAGGATATTCAGTAAATATTTTAAAGATGGATTTATAGAGATACATCTTAATTCAGTTGAGATAAGATACATACCAGTATTGGATATCATTGAAATTATGAATAGTGAAAATACCCCTATATCTGAAATAATTATCCAGATATTAGAGTCTGAGGGAATGACAATTCCAAAAATAATGGTTCTTGATTATTTTATTAACGAAATTATATCTGACGATAATCTATTAGATGAAATTTTATCCATTAAAAACATCTTTGACATACTGGCAAAGTTAGCGATACTTCCTGGTTACAGTCTAATATCCAAGAAGGCTCTAACTATACTTGAAGAGATAAGTATTAAAAAAAGCGACTGGCTAAAAGACAATTTAATAAGTAATTTTGATAAAAAATCTACTCCATCTCTTATAAAAAGACTTTTAAAATCTGTGTCAAGCCCTTTTGTCGAATTAGAGATTATAGAAGCGTATAACTACCTAATAGATAAAAACATGTTAAAATGCAGTGAATCTAAAAACATGAAAAAAGGATTGTATAGAGTTATACATGATACTTATAGTGAGCAGCCCTGGGTAATATTCAGAAAAATAGTTGATATTGTAAAGAAGTGTCCTGAATTAAAAGAAGATAGGGAATTTTTAAACGTTCTATCTAAGAAAATAATGAATTTTATAGAATGGGAAACTTCCCCTACTGCCAAGACATACTTACTTAGTATATTAGAGAAGTTACATGAAGAAGAGATAGAATATGTAGAGAAAGAGACTATTAATCTCTAACGTTACAAACCTTCTCTACAAAGTAGTTGTATACTTTATATCCATCATCTGACAACTCTGGGTGGAAGGCAACTGCCATATATCTCTCTTCTTTTACACCTACTATGTTATCATTTTCTTTTGCAATTATCTCCACCTTGTCATTTAAAATCCTATCAACTATAGGAGCCCTTATAAATATTCCTTTAATCTTCTCTCCATTGAAGTATACATCATCCTCGAAACTCTCCCTCTGACTACCGTAGGCGTTTCTTTTTACTGTTATATCCATTAATCCCAGTAGAGGCTGTTTTTTCCCAGTACCTTTTGATAACAGTACCATCCCTGCACAGATACCTAAGATAGGCATATCTGAATTTCTCAATACCTCCATAAACCCGTACTTTTCCATCAGTTTTCCTATAGTTGTGCTCTCACCACCAGGTATTATTAGAGCATCTATCTTAGATAGATCCTCCACCCTTCTAATTCTTATAGGGTTATGGCCGATTTTTCTAATCATCTCTTCCTGTTCGTCAATATCTCCCTGAATTCCCAATACACCTATGTTCATGATTCCACCATTTGTTGTTGATTCATTTTTAAAATTAGGGAAAAATATTATTTATTTTTTATTTTTTATTTTTAAGTAATTTATAGTAAATAAGATAAAGAAGACATCTATAGAACAGGAATGAAAAACCCAATCTACACAATAGTTTCAATTAAATGATAGTTAAAATTATTATAAAAATAATAAGGTAAAAATAATGGAGAAATCGTTAAAAAAATAATGATCTTCCCAACAAGATTAGTATTATTTTTCCCTTTAGTGTTCAATAAATACCGTGAAATATTCGATGATTTATTTTATCATTATTTATTATTAGCCCTGAACAAACATTTTTTAAATTAACAATTACTATGAAAATCTCTACAATAAAAACAATAATTATAATTAAATTAATGTAGGACAGGATTTTTTCTATTAATCTAATTTCTTAAAAATCCCTCATGATCTTATTCATGGGAGTTTTTGACACATTGTATATATTAACTTCAACCCCACTTTCCATTAAACCATTTCCTATACTGTAAGCCATCTTCTTCGTGGAGTTATACATGGTGTCATATACAATTTTTCTATTGTTTTTTTACCCATATTATCCCACTTACTCCTTAAAATGCTGATAATAAAAATAATAAAATAATAATATAAAAAAATAAAAATAAAAAAATAAAAAATTTATAAAGAACTTATTCTAATTTCTTGTAGCAGAACCACCAGTCGTAGCATTCGATTTCTCCCTTTTCAGCAGCCTTCTTTCTCTTTTCTGCCTCCTGGATAGTTGATGCTGGTGGTATGATTACCTTATCTCCTATTAACTCGTTATTGGGCCAGTTCTCTGGAGTTGCAACTCCTTTCTCATCTGCAGTTTGGAGTGCCTTAACTAATCTTACTATCTCTTCTACATTTCTACCTACTTCCTGTGGGTAATACACTATAGCTCTTATTATCCCATTGTTGTCTACAACAAATACTGCCCTAACTGTGTTGTTTCCCTTGTAAGGACTGATCATACCTAAGATCTCTGCTAACTCCCCCCTGTCATCCGCAATTACTGGAAATTCAATATCTACATTTAATTTTTCCTTTATCCACTCGATCCACTTTATATGGCTGAATACCTGATCTATACTCAATCCAATTAACTCTGTATTTAACTCTCTGAATTTATCATACTTCTTCTGGAATGCTACAAACTCCGTAGTACATACAGGTGTAAAATCTGCTGGATGGCTGAAGAGTACAAACCACTTACCTTTCTCTACGTAGTAGTCTGGCAACTTTATTGTTCCCAGAGTTGTATGTACTTCTATCTCTGGGAACTTTTCACCTATTACAGGCATTCCTATGTAGCTTTCTAATCCATTTTCTTCTCCGCACATTGTTATCCTCCTTTTATTTTTTAGAATCTACTTTCATTGGAAGGAGATCTTGCAACTAACTTGGGATCGTACCCTGTAAACCCACATTCAGGGGTGTAACAGGATACGTCAAAAAAGGTGCACTCCTCTCCACAGTTAGGACACCTATCAGGTAAGGTATCCCCTTAAAGATATATCCACAGTTAGAACATTTCCACCATGTCATAAACATCCCGATTAGATCTTTCTAAATGCATTCTTCCCCAAGCCACACTGGGGACATTGGAAGGTTTCAGGTAGATCTTCAAATTTAGTACCTGGTGATATATTTTGAGAAGGTTCTCCTTCATTCTCGTCGTATATCCATCCACACATACACTGGTACTTTGCCATACCTTAATCCTCCTATTCAATTTTTATTACGATAAAAATATTTATCTCCACTTTTTTGTTATATATAATTAATTATGCAGATTTCGGTATATATTTCCAAATCTGAGACGATTATAATTCATTTAATATCCTTACAGCCTTGATAAAGGAAGGCATCCCAGAGGTTAAAAGTACTACCTTTAAGGCGTCAAATATCTCTTCCTTTGTAATGCCTAACTCAGAGATACCACTGGACATCTGTTTTTTAGTAGCTCTTTCATCCCCTGAAGCTGCAGTTATGGCTATCGCTATTAATTTCTGGGTTTTATAATCCAGTACTTTTCCAGTATATACCTCGTTATTTAGATCTACTATTATTTTGTACAATTCGGGATAATGCTCCTTGACGTATTTCATCCCCTCTCCTACGAATACCTCATTTTTCATATTTTTCACCTATTTGTACATCTTTTGGTTAATTAGTTTGTAAATATCACTATAAATAGTTTTTGATATTTTTTTAGATGAATTTAAAATTTTTGAATGCATTAAAATTTTTTAATTATAGATAATAATTAAAAATAACGGTTAAAATGGAAATCTTTTATTTTTATTGATTTTATAATAATTAATAACAAAAAAAATAGGTGAAAGTTTATGCTATTTTTAGATGTTTGTAAAATATTCAAAAAGATAGAGGATACTACAAAAAGAATAAACAAGATGTATCACTTTATGAAGTTAATAAGGATGGCGGAGAAAGAAAACTCCCCATCGAGTTTAAGAAAGATATGTTATCTCTCCATCGGTAGAGTATACCCAGAGTATGAAAATAAGGAATTAGGTATAGGCCCAAATATGTTAATAGAGGCGGTTAAAGGCATAGGCATTAAGGAAAAAGATTTACTAGAATCCATTAAAAAAACTGGAGATATAGCCCTATCCATTGAGAAGTTAAGCCCCCAGATAAAACAGGTTTCTCTCTTCCAAAGACAGTTAACCCTTCACGATGTATACGATACCTTGAAGAAGGTAGGTGAGATAGAAGGAGAGAGTTCCCAGAAAAAAAAGATAAGGTATATTTCTAACTTATTATTAACGGCAACACCTCTTGAAAGGAGGTATATTGCCAGGATCATCTTAGAAGATATGAGGATAGGAATGAACGTCCCAACTATTCTAAGTGCCTTCTCAAAATACTTCAGTATTCCAAAAGAGAAGTTGGAGAAGATTTATGCAGTTGTGAATGATATCGGTCTCGTTGGAGAGAAGTTATTAATGGGAGTCGATATAGACAGGGACGAGGATCTAAAGTTAAAACTCTTTAGACCTATAAGGCCCATGTTGGCCCAGATTGCCCCATCTATAAAGGAGGCTATAGAAGAGATAGGTACTCCACAGTTTGAGACGAAGTACGACGGTGCAAGAGTACAGATACACAGGAGTGGAGATGAGGTTAAAATATACACCAGGAAATTAGAGGATATCACCAACTCACTACCTGAGATTGTAGAAGAGATAAAGAAGATAGACAGGGATAACTTTATAATGGAAGGAGAATGTGTAGCCATAGATCTAAATACTGGACATCCAAGACCCTTCCAGGATATTCTCAGGAGACTTAGACGGAAGTATAACATCGAGAAAATGAAGGAGGAGGTTAATCTAAGGGTTTATCTCTTTGATATTTTATATTACAATGAACCTCTGTTAGATGTTCCGCTGAAGGAACGGAGGAAGGTTTTGGAGGAGATTCTCTCTGAGGATAACGACTGGGAGAAGAAGAGGGAGAAGATAGAGAGGGAGATCAGATCGGATAAGAAGATAGATATATCCTACAAGTTAGTAACTAGGGATGTGGAGAAGGCAGAGGAGTTCTATAAGTGGAGTTTAGGCATAGGGCATGAAGGTGTTATGATAAAAAACCTAAAGGCTCCATATACCCCTGGAAGTAGAGTTAGAACTATGTATAAGTTTAAACCTACACTGGAGAGTCTAGACGTAGTTATTACAAAGGCAAAAATAGGGATGGGGAAGAGGAAGGACTGGTATGGATCCTTTGAGATAGCAGTTAAGGACGAGGATGGAAACCTTCACCCTATAGGACATGTTGGTAGTGGTTTAAGTGAGGATGAGTTAGATAGGTTGAGTAAAATGATAGAGTCTATAAAGGTAAAGGAGGTAGGAGATGAAGTAATAGTAGAGCCAAAGATTGTATTGGAAGTTACCTACGAAGAGATACAGGAGTCTGATAAATACAGTTGTGGTTATGCATTGAGATTCCCAAGGGTTGTGGAAATAAGGGAAGATCGATCTCCAGAGGATATAAACACCTTGGAAGATGTTAAAAGGATATTCCAGATACAGAAAGGAAGAAGTAGTAATAAATTTTAAATTATAAATATATCTGCAAGTCATAATAATAAAAATAGAAAATTAATAACAAAACAATATCTGCCCTTTATTCACTCTTTACTAGTTTTCAAGGATTCAGAACCATATCTCTTTTCTTGACAAAAGTTTTTATTTATTAATTCCAAGAAAATAAGCTTAATTTATTTCTCCAAACAACTTCTCTTTTAAAAAATCCTTCATTAGTATAGAGATAATTATAAATTTCCATCAAAGTTGGTTATTTTTCTAATCATATTTTTTCACTAAGTACTAAAAAATAGGCTGAATTCAACGGTGTTCTTACTTGGAATAAAAAAGAAGGATTTTTAGAAAAAAATTATAAAATTATTGATCGTCCTTCTCCAATCCACACATCTTTCTAAGTTTTTTCCCTACTGTCTCAATTAAATGCTCCCTCTCCAATCTTCTCATTGCATTTAAATGTGCCCTGCCACTCATGTTCTCCAATGCCCATTCTCTTGCAAACCTCCCATCCTGGATCTCTTTTAAGATTTCCTTCATAGCCTTCCTAGATTCCTCGTTTATTACCCTACTTCTCCTAGTTAATCCCCCATACTCTGCAGTATTGGAGACGTTCTCCCACATTCCACTGAGCCCCTTCTCATATATAAGATCTACAATTAACTTCAACTCGTTACATGTCTCGAAGTATGCCATCTCTGGAGAGTATCCAGCTTCAACAAGTGTTTCAAAGGCTGCCTTTATCAACTCAGTTACTCCTCCACAGAGTACGACCTGCTCTCCAAAGAGATCAGTCTCTGTCTCCTCCTTGAAGGTAGTTTTAATAACCCCTGCTCTAGTTAGACCCTGTGCCTTTGCCATTCCAAGGGCGATATCCCAGGCATCTCCAGTTTCATCCCTCTCAACACATACTAATCCAGGCACTCCGAACCCTTGGAGGTACATCTTTCTGACCATAACCCCTGGAGCCTTCGGGGCAACCATTATAACATTTATCCCGTTAGGTGGAACGATAAATCCATAGTGTATATTGTAGCCATGAGAGAATCCTAAGGTTTTTCCCTCCTTTAGGAAAGGTTTTATCTGTTTTTCATAGACTGTTGGCTGAACCTCATCTGGTATAAGTATGTGGATTACATCTGCCTCTTTACTAGCTTCTTCTATAGTCATCACTGTATGTCCATCAGATTTTGCCTTCTCCCATGATGGGCCGTTGGGTCTTAGTCCTATTATTACATTTAATCCACTATCTTTCATATTTAGAGACTGTGCTCTCCCCTGATTTCCATATCCTATAACTGCAATAACTTTGTCCTTTACTCCATCCAATGTAACATCTTTGTCGTAGTATATCTCCACCATCTTATACACCTGCTTATTTTTATAATAATCTTGGAATTCCAAATTTTATTATTTAATCCTATCGGCGAGAAGTTAGCCAGAGCGTAATATCTCAAATCCTCCATACTGATATCTTACTGTCTACTTTCGGCTGTTATTAACTCTTTACATTTTCTCCTTTATCTTTTAGACTTTTGAGTAATTTCTCTACTATATTCTTGAATACATCACCTACGATGACGGTAGTTTTCCACCCTTTTCTATCTAACTTTCATCTTTTCGAGAACTTCTTCCTAAGTTTCTAAATCAAATACTACTATTTTATTTTTTAATATTATTTATATTATTAAAGTTATTAAAGTTTATTAATTTATGATTTTCCATATTAACTAAGTATTTAATAAATACGTTTGGCTTTTAAAAGTTATATTTTCAGTCTCAAAGTTAATATTAATGTTTTATACTATAATTCTTATATTCTTAGTGAATCTTTATAGTTAATAAAAATTTATAATTCCAATCCCTTGGAACTTAGACCAACAATAACTTGGTGAATATATGGGTTTATTGGATATCAAAAGTTTTATTTATAAGTACTATATAGAACCTATAGATAAACAGTCAGGTTATAACTATATCCAGGAAATAACTTATGGCATCTTACTGTTTTTTATGGTGTATCTGTTCTACAAGGTATGTAAAATATTCCATATTGAAATAGAGAGAAAGTTTGCAATTGTTACTGTATTTTACATAGTTCTTATATCTCTTATAAGGGCCCTCGTAGATGGTGGATACATCCCTCATACATACTACACTGTAACACCCGGTATTGTAGTAGTAGTAGGTATCTACTACATGATAGCAATAATTCTATCAGGTTTAATACTTAAAGAGAGATATTACATATTAGCAACAGTTATGGCAGTATTACCTATTACTTACTTGGCAGTTATCTTTTTAAAAAATACGGTTCATCTCGAGGCACTCTTGTACGTCTTATCTATAGTGATTTTAATATACAGTATCTTTAACTACCTTTGTGAAAAGATAAAGCCCCTAAAGGATACCTTACAGTTTCAATCCATAGACAGATACGTTATACTATCCCAACTTATAGATGGTGTATCTACCGCCATTGGAATTGGATTGTACGGTTATTGGGAGCAGCATCCCTTACCAAGACTCTTCATGGACTACTTTGGACCCTATATTATGATACCTTTAAAATTGGTAGCAGTTACAATTGTACTCTATGTCCTTAATAAAGAAGTAGAAAATAGAGATCTGAGAAATATCTTGAAAATTGCAATTATGGCCTTAGGTCTTGCCCCTGGACTTAGAGATCTATTTAGAATTATAATGGGTGTTTAACTCTTCTTACACTTTATACAATCCTCTACAAATTCTTTAAATCTCCTAAATACTCTATCAGACATGGCATGTTCCAATTTACAAGCCTCTCTATAGGCTACTTCCTTTTCCAATCCTAAACACTCGACTAAGAATGCCTCAATGATATTGTGTTTATCTATGATAACCTTTGCCTTCTTTATACCTTTTTCCGTTAGCCTTATACCTATATAAGGTTCATACTCCACATAACCTAATTTATGGAGTTTTTTAGCCATGTTTGTAACAGCAGGAGGTTTTATATTCAGCAGTTTAGCCAATTCGGTAGTTTTTATAGGCCTGTTTTTATCCTTGGTAAATAGATAGACCTTCTCTAAGAAATTTTCTATACTCTCAGACATTGGATCACCATAAGGGTAGTATAAATTATTTTAATTTTAATCATTATAATTTTTTATACCTTAATTCTCATTAAAGCAGATAATCTAATCATAAAGATATTCTAAATAGAATAATGAATAAACCATTGAATATCTACAAATCCTAAACACTGAAATAAAGACGAAAATCTGAAATGGTATAAAAATATCTAACGGTTATAGTTATAAGGTATTCAGAGAACCCCTTTCCTCCAACGTTTAGAGGTAAGGAGAAAAATCTCCATCTGTTTTTTTTAATAACTATCACATTATTCTTAACCCTATTATTTCTAACTATCACCTTGATGGGAACCAGAGTTAAATAAAATATATTTTTATTACATAACAATTATTTTTGAATTCTGGACTTATTAAAAAAGTATAAAAATTTAAAGGATATTATAATAAACTCTAATAAATGGAAACAGGTGATACATTGCTAAAAAACATAGATGAATCATTTGAAATAAAGGATATGATAGGTAGAGAAGTTATAGACTCCAGGGGAAATCCCACAGTAGAAGTTGAAGTTATAACAAAAGGTGGTGGATACGGTAGGGCTATAGTACCTAGTGGTGCCTCAAGAGGGGCTCATGAAGCTATAGAACTTAGAGATAAAGAGATGAGATTTGGAGGTAAAGGGGTGCTCCTAGCAGTGGATAATATTAACTCCATAATAAAACCTGAGTTGATAGGGTTTGATTCACGTATGCAGAGAGAGATCGACATGTTAATGAAGGAACTTGACTCCACAGAGAACAAGCGTAAATTAGGTGCTAACGCCATTCTTGCAGTATCTCTTGCAGTTGCAAAGGCTGCTGCAGATACCGCATCCCTCCCCCTCTACAAGTATATTGGAGGCTGCAACTCCTACGTTATGCCAGTTCCAATGATGAATATACTCAACGGAGGGGTTCATGGAGGTAATCAGTTGGAGTTCCAAGAGTTCATGATAATGCCTGTAGGTGCAGATTCTATCTCTGAGGCTATAAGAATATCTTCAGAGGTTTATCACACGTTAAAAAAAGTTATCTTAGATAAATATGGAAAAGATGCGATAAACGTTGGAGATGAAGGAGGATTTGCCCCACCTGTAAAGGAGATCAGAGAGGCGTTAGATCTACTGGAGAGGGCTGTAAAGTTGGTAGGGTATGAAGATAAGATAGTATATGCTATAGACTGTGCAGCCACAGAGTTCTACAACAGAGAAAAAGACTGTTATATCCTCCAGGGTAAGGAGTTGTCTACAGATGATCTTATATCTCTTTACAGAGAGATAGTAGATGAGTATAACATAGTCTCAATTGAAGATCCTCTTCATGAGGATGACTTTGAAGGTTTTGCAAGGATTACAAAGGAGTTGAAGGGGATACAGATAGTAGGAGACGACTTATTTGTAACGAACACTGAGAGGTTGAGAGAAGGTATTAAAAAAGGTGCTGCAAATGCACTACTTTTGAAGGTGAATCAGATAGGGACGTTGACAGAGGCTATAGATGCGGCAAATTTAGCCTTTAGAAGTGGTTATGGGGTTATAGTATCCCATAGAAGTGGAGAATCTGAGGATACAACTATTGCAGATCTTTCAGTTGCTCTAAACACTGGCCAGATAAAAACTGGGGCACCTGCAAGGGGAGAAAGGACAGCAAAGTACAACCAACTTATAAGAATCGAGGAAGAGTTAGGGTGTCCCAAATACGCAGGGAAGAATTTCAGATGTCCATTTTAAATATTTTTATCTCTCCAATTTATCTCTCCAAAAGGATTAGTTAAAAAAATAATAAAGAGTAAAGAATTATAATTAAGGAGAGAGATCTACTAAGGTTTTTTAATCATTAATAGCGATGGAGTTTGTTTTTTATTCTATCCATTTATAGGTGGAAGGATGGGTGGCAAAAGTAGTAAAAAAATATCCATGTCTAAGTTTGCTCATATACTGAAGGTACATCCTTGTTACAACGAGAAGCTTCACGATAAGGTAGGTAGGGTCCATCTACCTGTTGCTCCTAAGTGTAACATTGCCTGTAAGTTCTGTAGGAGGAGCATAGATAAAGAGTGTTGTGAGGAGAGACCTGGAGTGGCAAAACGTATTATGAAACCTGAAGATGTTGAAGACTACCTACAAGAGTTAACCAAAAAGATGTCAAATTTAAAGGTTGTAGGTATAGCAGGTCCAGGAGATAGCTTATTCAATAAGGAAACCTTTGAAACCTTGGAGATCATAGGTGAGAAGTTCCCAGATTTAATAAAGTGTATATCTACCAACGGCCTACTACTTCCAAAGTATGCCAAGAAACTTTCAGACTTAGAAGTTAAGACTGTAACAGTTACTGTAAATGCCATAGATCCAAAGATACTTAAGAATATTGTAGAGTGGATATACTACGATGGGAAGATATACAGGGGGGAGGAAGGGGCATCTATCCTTATTAAGAATCAGATGGAAGGTATCAAGAAGGCTCATGATTTAGGACTGATAGTAAAGATAAACACTGTATTAATACCTGAGATAAATATGGATCATATTGTAGATATTGCCAGAACCTTTAAGGATATTGCATATCTCCAGAATATAATCCCTCTTATACCACTGTACAAGATGGAGAATCTAAGACCCCCAACCTGTGAAGAGATAAAGAGTATAAGGGAAAAATGTGAAAGATACCTGCCTCAGTTTAGGGCATGTCAACAGTGTAGATCAGATGCTGTAGGATTGATATCCGAAAAGAGACTGAATATATTCGATCTAAAGCACTTCTCCCATTAAAAGAATTAGGTGGTATTTAATGGAAAGGGTTGTTATAACGGTAACTGGGAGGGATAAGGTAGGGATTGTAGCAAAAATAGCCTCTACACTTGCAGAGAACAATGTGAATATATTGGATATAAGGCAGTCTATTATGGAAGATCTGTTCACCATGATAATGCTCGTGGATATATCAAAGTCAAAAAGTGAATTTGAGGAGTTAATAAAGGAGTTACATGCTGTTGGTGAGGAGATAGGAGTAAAGGTGATCGTACAACATGAAAATATATTTAAGTATATGCATAGAATATAAGCAATATTTTAAATTTTTAAATCTATTTTATATTTATTATTTTATATTTTATCTTTCTATAGAAGCTCTTAAAAATTAGAGTTAAGAATTCTCAAAAAAGGAATAGATTTCCCTATTCTTCAACTATATAATATTTTACCAACTATATTTCATAATTTGGAATCTTAACACCCTACTAATGAGATTTAAGTATCTTTACTGTATAAAAAACCAAAAATTATATTAATTAGTTTATAATAATATTTAATATTGTTATTAATTTAATTAAATAGAAAATATAGAGGTGGGGAGGAATGGTGAGGGTTGTTATACTTGGGCAAGGATACGTGGGAAGTGTATTTGCAATAGGTGTTGAGAGGATTAAAAATGGAGAATTAGGATACTACGGAATCCCCCTGGCAAATGAGTTACCTATAAAAGTAGAAAACATTAAGATAGTTGGTTCTTACGATGTAGATACAGATAAAATTGGAAAGAACCTCTATGAAGTTGTAAAAAGATACGATGGAAATAAGATCCCAGAAAGTCTTAAAAATATAGTGGTAAGAAAAGGAATACACCTGAAAAGTCTCCGTAATCTACCAATTAGAGCAGAAGGTTTAGAAGACGATAGATCTCTTACAGAAGCCATAGATAAGATCGTTGAAGAATGGAAAAAGATGAAGGCTGATGTTATCATTAACGTTTGTACAACTGAAGCATTTAGGCCGTTTAACAATAAAGAGGAATTGATTAAAGCCATAGAAAATGACGATAGAGAGAGACTAACCGCAACACAGGCATATACTTACGCTGCTTCACTCTACGCCAAGGATGTAGGTGGAGCTGTATTTATAAATGCAATTCCAACTCTTATAGCAAATGATAATGCATTCCTCGAACTTGCCAAGGAGAGTAATTTAATTATCTTTGGTGACGATGGGGCTACTGGTGCAACACCTTTAACGGCAGATGTCTTAGCCCACTTGGCTCAGAGAAATAGATACGTGAGAAGTATAGTCCAGTTTAACATAGGTGGAAATACGGACTTCTTAGCATTGACACATAAGGAGAGAAATAGAAGTAAAGAGTATACAAAATCAAGCATTGTAAAGGATATCTTAGGTTATGAAGTACCTCACTATATAAAACCAACTGGATACCTTGAGCCTCTTGGAGATAGGAAGTTTATATCTATGCATATTGAATACGTCAGTTTCAACGGTGCCTTAGATGAACTTGTTATAAATGGAAGGATAAATGATAGTCCAGCATTAGCCGGGTTACTCGTTGATTTAGTAAGATTAGGAAAGATAGCTATTGAGAGAGAAGAGTGGGGTACTGTGTATGAGGTTAATGCATTCTATATGAAGAACCCAGGACCTGCAGAGAAGGGTAACATACCAAGGATTATAGCCTATGAAAAGATGCGCCAGTGGGCAGGACTTAAAACTAAGTGGTTGTAACTTCTCCAATTTCTATTTTTTGATATACACAATCTTTTATCCTCTGTTTTTAGAGAAGGAAACTTAATTTAACTAAACTTCTACACCTGAAGATTTTTGACACCTAAATCCAATTTAAGATTTTTTAGAGTATTGAATAACCATGGGCTTTATAGTAATATCGGGAACCTATTTACTGGATCTCGAAAATCCAGACAAATGAATTTCTTTTTTAATTTTTTTTTTAATTATAACTAACTTCAGAAAAGAGAAGGATATAACCACTCAGATCTAATGAACTGTTCAAATAATAGTAGTATGCATGAAAACTGGATTTATACACATCATGGATATAGCCATGAACAAAAGGAGAATACAAACCATGTGGAAATCGGAGCTAGGAAAATTCCCCATGTTAATAGAGAACAATGAGAAGAGATAAGAGAATGATATTTAATCTTCTTAGAACTTGTGAAATCTCCTCTTTTTTAGATGTATTTAAGAATAGATAGTTTCTACAATTCACTTGAATATCGGCTGTAAAGAGCAGTATTTAGGTAAGGTTAAGGGCCTATATGGATATTCTTTAGTTTCTTCCTTTATCCTTTTTATTAACTCATCAACTTTCATCTTCTCTTTATGGTTACTCTTCAAGGTAGATTTTTCCCTAACTGTAACAGTTAAAATATTCTCCTCCACTTCCCTGTTTCCTATCACTATTACATAGGGGATCCAGTCCTTTCCAGCATTTCTTATCTTTTTACCAACACTTTCATCCCTATCGTCCAAATCTGCCCTGATATTGTTCTCTCTTAATTTATTAACGATCTCTAAGGCGTAGTTCTTATGGGTTTCAGATACAGGTATTACCCTAACCTGGACAGGAGATAGCCAGAGGGGTAGTATTGGAAGTTTACCCTTCTCAAGATCCTTATAGGCCTTCTCTAATAATGCACATATTACTCTCTCGATACTTCCAGTTGGGGAACAGTGAAGTATCACAGGGTATACCTCTTTATCTCCATCATGCACCTTTATCTCGAACCTTTTGGCACTTTCAATATCTATCTGTACAGTTGGATTTTCAATAGGCCTACCGAGACTGTCAATTACAGCCATATCCGCCTTTCCAACCCAGTAGTGCTTCCTCTCAGGTAGTAATTCAATAAGTACGTCTTTTTTGTATTTTTCTTTATATTTCTTAGCCAGTTTAAAGAACCACTTCCTATTTTCCTGGAAGAAATCCTCTGTGAATCTGAATATTACAGAGTAAGGTATATTTAGATCTTCTCCAGTTTTCAAACACATCCAGAATTGATTCTCAAACTCCTCCATAGCCTGTTCCATATCTAAGCATACAGTATGCATGTCAGGCATTGTGAAGGCCCTAAGTCTCTTTAAACCTACAAGTTCCCCCCTCTGTTCATATCTAAAACTATATGTTGAGAGTTCGTACAACTTAAGAGGTAGATACCTTGGAAGGATATACATGTCTCTCTTCATCATAAACTGTCCGAAGCATGCTGCAAATCTAAGCATCAACTCCCTATCTCCCTGGGTAAATCTATACTGTCTCTCTCCAAACTTATCTGCATGTTCCCTTATTGCCCTGTTCTCTAAGTTATACATAACTGGTGTCTCTACAGGCATCCCTCCATATTCTACAACTATCTTATATACGTAATCTTCTAAGAGATCCCTAATAAGTTTCCCCTTTGGATACCACCTGAAGTGACCTGAATCTGAAGAAGGTTCGTAATCACAGATTTCTTTTTCCCTTATATACTTTACATGAGGTGGCTCTCCCTTTTCCTCTCCTTTTCCTTTTATACCAAGTTCTTTATAGGCGAGAGCTTTTAAATCCTCATCTTTTATAACTTCATCGATATTATCCTCTCTTAACTCAACAAGTTCCTCCCCATCAACATCTAAGAGATATATTTTTGATTCACTTTTTTCTTTCTCTTTTTCATCTCTTTCTTTCATATCACAGGTAATTTTCCTGGACAACTCACTTAGTGGATGCCCCTTACAACTGATCTTAAATGACTTATACCATCCAAAGGGCGCCCTAAGTACGTTATAACCTACCTCCTTTAATCTCTTCTCCATCTCAATAAGTATCTCCTTAGCAACCTTTGGAGAAGCCAGATCACTTGATAGGTGAGCGTAGGGATAAACTACTATATTGTTAACTTTGAGATTTTTAGCAACCTTTATTATCTCATCTAGAGCATTTTTTACAATTATCTCCTGATTTTTTTCGTCTCCTTTTTCAACTGCGGTGAATACTGTCAAACATTCCTCCATTTTTCCCTCTAATCTATCAGTATCCTCAGCAATTTTTGTCTTCTCTGTAGCTTTAAATTCTAGATAGTCAGAGTGTATCAGTAGTAATTTCACATTATCCCTCTGTCTTTGTAGATGTTTAGTTTATATTTTTTATAACAGGTTGTATCGGTGTTTCTTAGAGATCAATAACAACTTAGATTATTTTATATATCGACTCAAAGTGTTTAAGAATTTTTACGATTTTTTTATTCCTCAAACTCTCCTCTTTTCCATCTATCTATTACCTCCTTGACGATATCGTAGGAACTGTGGAAGGGACACTTTACATACTCTTTACACTTTACAATATTTACATTTAGACCGTATCTTTTTAACTCTTCCTTTAGCTGTTCTGTATCAAAAGTCCTCTGATCAGGGCCTAAGACTATAATATCTGGTCTGATATTTAATATTGGCTCCAATTTATTATTTAAACTTCCAAGTATAGCCTTATCTACAGGTTTAAGTGTCTCTACCATAAATCTACGTTGTTCTTCTGGTATAATAGGTTTCCTACCTTTAATTTTTTTAACAGTCTCATCTCTTGCTACTATGACAATGAGTTTATCTCCCAAACTTTTAGCATATTTAAGGGTGTTATAGTGTCCTGGATGTAAGATATCAAAAGTACCTGCAGTTACTACTATCTTTTCTTTTTTCATAATACTCACATAGAAGTTATGTGATATAAAAATATAGGTAAAAAATTTTATTGATACAAATAGATTTTTATTAGGAATAAAAATTTTGTTATATCTTGAAGTATGTCTAAGTTGAAAGATAACAATATCAATCCAGTTAGGAAGTGTACTATTTCTTCAATCAAGAGTAGAGGAAAGATTTCTATCTGTTTTTTTTCTTTTTAATAACATCTCCATTATTTATAAAATTTATTATAATAATTTATTACAATAAATTTTTATTATTTTTTTAACTATCATTGGATAGGAACTGGTGTTGATTTATTTATATAGGTGATAATGTGAGGGTTGTTGGGGTAATAGGTCCTAAGAACTCTGGTAAAACTACTTTAATATGTGATGTTTTAAAAGTCCTAAAGAAGAAAGGAATTGAAGTTGCTACAGTAAAACACAGTGGTCATCCTGTAGAGATGGATAGAGAAGGGACAGATACCTATAGATTTAAAAAATATACAAATATATCAGTTTTTTCAGATGTTAGAGGTGAAACTACATTTTTCTATAGAAGTATGGGATTGGAAGAGATACTTTCTAAATTAGATAGTGATTTAGTGATAGTAGAAGGATTTAAAGAAAAGTTGAGGGAGTTAAATATACCGAAGATAGTGACAGTTAGGGATAGAAAAGGGAGAGAATTTGTAGATTCCCACACTATAATGGTAGTTGAGAATATGGAATACGAAGTGGAAGATGTTGTCAGAGAGATTCTAAATAAGAGTGTTATCCCTACATACAACCTCAACTGTGGGCACTGTGGCTACAACTGTAAAGAATTTGTTGAGAGATTAATTAGAGGAGAGTTAAATTGGAAGGATTGTGTGTTATCTACAGATGTAGAACTTGTAGTAAATGGAAAGACAATACCTTTAAATCCCTTTGTTTCAAAGATTATTAAAAATACCGTTGTTGGGCTGGTATCTTCTCTGAAAGGTGTTGAGGATACAAGAGATATCTCTATAAGGATAAAGAGATAAAACCAATATTGTAGATGATTTTGGTATTTATAGAATTTTTGATTTTGATAAAGAAAAAAAGGATTAACATTCTAAAGTAAATTTCCCAATTAACATCGTACCAAGCTTTATCTACAATTAACTTAGCTGCTTGAGCTAGAAAGGCTCTCTCTAACCGTTCCTTTTCTGTAGCTGGCTTAAACTCGTCCTCAAACATGATGTCACCAAGAATTAAAGACACTTAATATAAACCTTACTTCCCACCAAAAGTAAATATAAATTAACAATAATCCAGTGGAATTATGGATTTAATGGATATAATGTATTATATATATTATTATAAAATTTCTTGTAATAACGTTATAATATAACAACTATTAATTAATAAAATTTATGAGTCTTATGCAAGAAAATTAAGTCAGGTGGTCAAAGTGTCTAATACAAAGAGACTTGTAGAGACTACGAAAATATATGAGGTCATTAATAAGATCAATGAGAAGTCTGGTAAGGAAAAGCAGGGTGGTGCTCGCCCTCCTCACTGGGAAATGGTCTTCTGGTGGACGAGGAAACCTTTGATAGGTGCAAGGGCAGTTATCGTTGCATCACTTTTGCCCGAACTTGTAGATATCAAAGATTTCAGGAGGATGATTCGTCTTGATGCAAATACACCGCATAGGGAACCTGTTTACATTCCCGAAAGCCTTAAGGGCTATTTTAATGAGATAAAGCTTCTTGATCCGTTTGCAGGCTTTGGCTCAATACCACTTGAAGCGATGAGGATGGGTCTGGATGTTACAGCTGTTGAGTTGTTGCCAACCGCTTACATTTTCCTTAAAGCTGTTTTGGAATACCCTGCGAAGTTTAGAGAAACTGTTGAGGCTGTAAAAGATAGAAGACGTGTGCTAATGAGCAGATTAATTTATGATGTCGAGAGATGGGGACAGTGGGTTACTGAAAGGTTGAAAGAAGATGAAGATATAAGAGAGCTATACGATGAGGATGTAGCTGTTTACATAGGTAGCTGGGAGGTTAAGTGTCCGCATTGCAATAAATGGACACCTGTCGTAGGAAACTGGTGGCTTGCGAGGGTAAAGGGTAACAGGGGCTATAAGAGGCTTGCATATATGGAACCAGTAAAGCAGGGAGATAGGATAGAGATTAGAGTTGTTGATGTTAATAAGGAAGTTGGAAACGTTCAAACTGCTAAGGTAGATACAAAAAATGGAGTGATAGAGGTTAAAGGTAAGAAGTTTGTAGTCCCTAAGCCAAATATAGTAGCTAGAAGGAATGAGGCAAGATGTCTGCATTGCGGAAACGTGATTAAATACGTAGATGAGAGTGGAACTCATTACGTTAGTAGAGGTAGTAGAAGAAACTTGGAATGGTATATAAAATGGGCTTTAAAGAAGTATAACGAAGGAGATGAGAGGTTTGCCAGGCAGAGGTTGCTTGTTAAGGTTAAGGTTGATAAAGAGCTTGTTTTCGAGCCGTGCAGCGATGAGGATAATTTAAAGCTTGAAAGGGCTAAGGAGAAGGTTAAGAAGTTGATTGATGAAGGGGATGCGGATGTTCCATTAGAGGAAATTCCACAATATGACCCAAGAAGTATATGGGTTGTAAATTATGGATTTGTTAGATGGATGCACTTGTTTAATCCACGCCAGCTCCTCACCCTCGTCAAGCTGGTTAAGCTGATAAGAGAGGTCGGAAAGAGGGTTGAGAAGGAGAAGTTGGTTGAAGGCTGGAGTGAGGATAAGGCTTTCAGTTATGCTGAGGCTATTGCTACTTATCTGGCTATTGCTTTGTGTAAATATGCGGATTTTCTTACTCTTTCAACAGCATATAACGTTGGTTTTCTTATAGTACAACATACCTTAGCTTTGAGAGGAATTGCCATGAATTGGAATTGGACAGATGCAAATCCATTTGCCAACATCACTGGCTCACTTATTCGGTCATTAAATAACTCTTTTAACGGCTTAGATTACATTGTCTCTTCGCTGAATTCAGCCACTCCTCACAATCAAGAAAAAGAAATCCAAATTAAAACACTACTCGATGACGCCACAACCCTAAACAAACTCAACGAAAAGTTCGACATCATCGTAACAGATCCTCCATATGCTTACGATGTAGCTTACACAGAGCTCTCAGACTTCTACTACGTCTGGCTTAAGCGAGCTTTGAGCGATTCAGATGGCAAAAAACTCATTCCACGCTTCCATAAAGAAGCTTTCTTTAAGAAGGTAGGAGCAAAGCTTGTTGAAATCAAGACTCAATGGCAAGAGTTTGCGAAGAGGGAGATTTCAGAGAATCCAGGTAGATTTCTTGATGAAGAGAACAGAAGTGAAGTGGCAAGGAAGCACTTTGGAGAACTCTTCTCTCAAGCCCTCATTTCAATCAGAGAACATCTAAAAGAGGATGGAATAATCGCTCTTTACTACGCTCACACATCCTTTGAAGCGTGGGCGAATCTGATAGATGCTGTCAGGAAAGCTGGACTTCAGATCGTCAATACCTTCCCCCTCACGACTGAGTCACAGCAGAGCATCGTTAGGAGAGGCAAACTCTCCCTCGATACATCTATCGTAGTCGTTTGCAGGAGATTAACCGAAAAGAAAGAGGCTATGCTCACCGACATTTTACCAGAGCTCGAAAGAGAGACGAGGAAATACGCAGAATTCCTTGTTAGTAGAAACTTCGTCGGTGCCGACGTTCTGGTCGGGACTATGACTGGTGCGCTTAAGATCCTAACCAAATACTCCAGAATACTGACTCCCGCTGGAGAAATTTCCACTGTCAAGATTCTGGAAGAATACGTCTATCCTTACGTCGGTCAGGCTATAGCCTACGCTTACAGCAGAAAGTCAGACGTATCTCCCATCCAAGACTCCAACGCTCTACTCTACACGCTTGCAAAGGTCTTGTTCGGTAGCAACGGAGTTAAGGCGAGAAAGATGGGAAGTGGAGAAATAGTCTTACTCTGCCTTTCGACCAAAGTCGAGAGAGCCAAAGCCATGCAGTTCTTCGATAGAAACAGGGAGGAATACACGCTAAAGGAGATAAAGACGACGAATCCAAAAGAGCTAAGGAGGTTCCTAATTAGCAAAAAGATTAACCCAGACAATCCAATAATAAAGAATCCCGTCGATTTCCTGCACCTCATGTGCTACTACTCCCTTCTCATGACTCCAAACGAGCTTAGGGAAAAATACAACGAACTATCCTACAAGTATCCGAAGGAAGCGGATGAGGCTGTTAAGATGGCATACGTGTTATACTCCCTTAAAGATCCTGAAGGAGAGTTGTGTAGAAGATTTTTGAATACCCTCAGGCTTGTGAAGTGATATTAAGGAAGAGATTTTATGAGTTCATCAAAGAAAATAGGGAATTAGTTTTGTAGAGATAGAGGGTAAGTTTGGGAGTGGAAATGCAACGATAGAATTAAAAAATAATATTATTATTATATTATTATAATTATTAATATTATTATACAATGGGGACTAAAGTATGATGTAGTTGATGCCATAATTGAGCTAATCAATGAGGAAAAAATCTACGCTCAGTCGACATCATCAGTAATCTATACTTTAGATGGTAAAGCTCTAAGATTACCTATTGCTAAAGCTCCTCCAAAAGAGGGGCATAAGGAACTACACTGGTTTGCCCGTTGTATTAGATATTGAACCGCCCAAAGGAGGGAGGTGGTATTTATGGGTATTAAAGCCCTCAAGATTAGAGAAGATATCCAGAAAGGAATCGATCCAGCTCCAAAGCTTGGAGAGGTGTTAAGCGGTAAAGCGGATAAGGTTTACACAGATGCAAAAGAGTTCTTCAGAAGAACGTACTTCTCCCAAAACCTAATTGATCTCCTAAAGAGAGTGGTTCGAGCTATAAAGGGAGAAGAGAGCAGTAGGATCATCACCCTCTATTCATTCTACGGCGGAGGTAAGACCCACTCCATATTAGCAATCTATCACGCTTTTAAGAATCCGGACGCTTTGAAAGATGAAGAAGTACTGAGAGATTACGATGAAGTTATCAAGCAAGAAATCTGCAAGCTTGCAGATGAAATAAAGGAGATTTCAAAGGATTTGAAGACCATCATAGCCACTGGAGACGATACCCGTTTCTTCGGACATCCCACCGAACCGATAGACATGCCACCCTACAAGATTCACACTCTTTGGGGCTACATAGCACACAACCTCGGCAAATATGGGCTGGTAGAGAACTACGACAAAAACCTTTCAATCCCACCTCAAAACAAGATCAGCGATCTGCTCAGCGGTGAAAAGGCAATATTCATCATCGATGAGCTGATAGATTATGCTCATTCCATGATACATTCTAAGAACGAATACGAGAAAGGATACGTCAAAAGCTTACCACAGTTTATAGAGTATTTTGCAAAAGCGATCAGAGCATCTGATTCGATTTTAATAATCTCATTACCCGTTGAATTAAAGAAGACCCGGTCTGAAACGGGGTTTGAAACGGATTGGAGATACGATAGGGGCTTCGTGCAGTCAGTGTGGAACGCCCTTAAAGATTTTGCTCTTCCAATTTCACCGCTTAGAACCGAAGGAGTAAAAGATGATGTCGTCGAAGTTCTAAAGAAGAGAATCTTCGAAAAAATCCCTGAAAACATCAAAATGTCCGCTCTTCAAAAGTTGAGAGAGAAAGTAGTATCATACGAAGAGCACTTTGTCGGTTATGAAGATTTCCTCAGAAAGTTTGAGAGAACATACCCATTCCATCCCGACTACCTCGAAATCCTTGAAAAGTTGATATCCAGTCTAAAGCTTCAAAAGACGAGAGATGCCCTCAAGATAACGATTGAAGTTGTAAAGAGCATCATAAACTCCGGAGAAGATTCAGAGTACATAACGGTATGGCACATCGATCCATCACTCGATTCTCTTAAGCCCATGCTTTTCAGAGATCTATATGCAGACTACGAGATGGTTTACAGGAAAGAGGTTGAAGGTATATCTGGCTTTACAGAGCCTGAACTCGTTAAAATAACGTTAAGAACTGTATTTCTCTCAACATACATACATGACAGTCCAATAAGAAGAGATGACTTTCCTGATAGGAAAAAGCTTGTAAGGATGGTTTACGAACCAAGAAAGTTCACTGAAAACAACTGGGAACCTACAGATGTGTTATCTGCCCTTGAAGCGGCATACAGTAGTGAGGAAATTACACACCTAATGGAATCTGAAGGCAGATATTGGTTCTGGAGACATGCAAATGTAAAGGAGCACATCGAAAATAGGGCAAGAACGTTGCTTGAACATGAAGATGACAGAATATATAATAAGATAGAAGAATACCTAAAGCTCAGTGAACATGGTAAGCTGAGCGATAGGGGAGTTACTAAGAAAGTCGGTAGAAGAAAAGAAAGAGAGGATATAGTGCAATTCTTTGATAAAATCATTTATCTTAAGACTACCTACGACGAGAGAAAAGTTGAAGATGATAGATCTCTAAAACTCGTCGTATTTGTCAAAAAGGATTTGATGATCGACTTAAGAAAAGATATATTTGAAAACTACGAAGATTCTGAGAGAACGTATAAGAACACTGTCGTTGTCTTGATGCCAAGCGAAGAATACTACGATAAGATAAAGATACAAGCTGCTAGACTTGTCGCATGCGATTTGGTTGAGAAAGAAGTTTCAAGCTTTTACGCGGAACATGGGAAGAGTGTCGTAAAAACACAAAAAGCTTTAATTGAAGATTTTAGAGGGACATACGAAAAAGACTTAATAGAGGCTATTGTAAAAGGATACACACTCGTTTACTATCCAAGAGAGGTTGATTATAAATTTGATGTTTGTGAAGCGTTAATCCAAAATCCTTCGTATCACCTTCCAACAGCGGTTTACATTACATTATCAAAGGCACCAATACTAAAGATTAGTGATGTTCTAACGTTTGAAGCTCTCGTAAAACACATAAAGGACGTGATGGGTGTAGATATAACTGAATCTGACAGAATCTACACGGTAGAGCAGATAATAGACTGGTTTAAGCAAAGAGCAGCGTTTCCAATGGTAAAAGATGAGGTAATTAAAAATGCTTTAAAGGAAGGTGTTAGGCTAAAGAAGATAGGAGTGCTTGACGGAAATGAAATATACTTCAAGAAAGTCCACAAAAATACCCCACCACTCAGCCAAGAAATAGATGAGGGTGAAATACCAGACACGTTAAAAGATGATGCTAAAGTTCTACCGAGGAGAAAAGCTGTAGAAATACAATATAAAATGCTCAAAGAAAAGGAAAAAGTACTGAGAAGATTAGATGTTGTAGAAAAGATATGGTATGAAATAAAAGCTGAAGACAGTGTTCTAAGACTTGAGGAACTTCCAACTATGGATGACTGGCACTACACCTTCGTTAATGGATTGATTGTAGAAAAAAGAGAAAAGCTGAAGTCTGGTATAACTGTCGAAGTGTATCCCGGAACTGGAATAGAAAAAGATGCTGGGAAAGAGGTAAGAATTACAATTAAAGCAATACCTATAAATTTAGAGGTCGAAAAAGTCGAAGTATCTGTAAAATGCAATGATAAAGAAATTTTAAGTCAAGAAATGGAGAGAAAGGATGATAGATTTGAGAGTGTTTTATACGTCAATGCTCCCAAGATGGAAGGTGAAAAGGATAATTATATAGCTGTAGTTAAAGCATATACTCCAAATGGAGTATTTGAAAAATCTATAAGGTTTACGATAGAGGCAAAAGTAAAGAGAAAGACTGTTAAGTTAAGAGAGATTAATGAGAAACACATAGGAGCAAAGTTAATAAAAATATTAGATATTAAGGATTACAGTATTCTTTCTGATATTGAAAATATACCTGAATTTAAAGAAGCAAAGGTTACTGGTAATCTCATTGTAAAAGTCAATGCAGGAGAGATTAATGTAAACTATAGTAATGTAAGTATCGATGTAGCAGCGAACTCATCGAAAGAAATTGCAGATTATGGTTTAGAGTCCTCAGGAACATTCGAAGTAGAACCTAATGAGTCTTTTGAACTAAAAGAGCTAACAGTTAGAAAGCTTATGAGATTAAATGGAAAAGTAGAATTTTTACTTGGACTGGAGGAGTGAGATATGAAGACCATGGTAGCATCTTCTTCTATTATTTTATACTTACCTCTTCAAAACACCAACGTGTACTTTGTAGTAAAGAAAAAGCACAAGGGGAAAGTCAGATACGTATTCTCGAAAGTTCCTGACAAAAAAGAGGATTATGCAACAGCTGCCATTACCTGCAGTTATCCAGATGTCGAAAGGTTTGCAAGAAGACTGAAGTTTGAAAAAGATGGGAATGTTTTTGTAACAGATAGCAGAGATGCTTTTCTGAGACTTATGCTCTTTACAGCAGTGAGAAGGGTTATAAGGAATGAAAAGAGAGCGGAAAAGCTTGCAGATATCGTTTACGATCTCCCATATTTTGAACTCGTATTTTGGATAGATAAGATGAGAAATACTTCATGGTGGGAGATGGATAGAATCGCCAGAGCCTTTCTGATGGTATACAACGTGTAAGGTGTGCTTCATGTTTGTGAAAAATCTCATATCACGTTTCACTTTGGAATTATTAGAAAATGATCCCGCTTTCTTCTTCTATTCTCTTCAGCCTAGCATGCCTGGATATAAACCCGTAAAAATGCTCAAACATCAAGCTGCACTACTCTGGAGGATAGTTCCTGTAAATCCTGTTAGATGTCTCATAGGTGATGAAATAGGACTTGGTAAAACTATAGAGGCTGCAGTAATTGCAAGATATTTAGAAAAAAGGGGTGTGAAAAGAGTACTCTTACTACTTCCAAGAATCTTGATGAGGCAGTGGAAAGAAGAGCTAATGAGAGTAGGAATAGCGGAAGTATACATAAGAGAGCTTGAAAGATACACTTTCGATTACTTGAGGAGTGCTGGCTTTCCTGAAGGATATTATATTGCGTCGATCGATACTGTAAAGAAAGAAGATTTTAAGTCAAAAATAAGAGACATTGAGTGGGATCTTATCATCGTTGACGAGGCCCATAATATTGGTGGAGAGACTTTAAGGGACAGTCTTATCAGAGATCTTAAGGCAAAGAATATCCTTTTCCTCTCTGCTACACCACACAGAGGTAATGCAGCCCGTTATATAGGTATGCTTTCCCATCTTGATCCAAGCTTGAAGGCGATGGCAACAAAGCTTGATAACGTGGAATTTTATAGAGCTACACATAATTGTCTTGTCCATAGAAGGACAAAAGAAGTCGTGAATGAGCTTGAGGGTAGAGAAGTGTTTCCAAAGTGTCATATAAGAGCGGTCGTGGCTAAAGCAAGCATGGATGAAAAAGAATTTGCGGATGGTATAGTTGACTTCTTGAGAGAGCTAATCAGAGAGGTTAAGAAAAGTAGCGAAGATTTAGAGAAAACTCCAGAGGGATTGCTGGCAGTTATCTTAAGAAAGAGGGTCTCTTCAAGCCCAAGAGCTGCAATAAAAACCCTTAAGACGATTATAGAAAACTTTGGGGCTAAAATCACTGGGAATGTTTCAAGTGATCATTCAAGAGTATCGAGGATTTTTGGAACTTCCTATGATGAGATGGATATTGAAGACGATGCTGATGAAAGACTTAATGAAATAGCAGCTAAGTATGCCGGAATTTTTGAGGAAAGACATATTAGAAGATTGCAGGAGTTTATAAATTTAGCTCGGAGAATAGAAGAACACGATAGTAAGCTCGAAACTCTGAGAGATATAATTGAATATCACATTGAGAAAGGTAGTAAGGTGATAGTTTTCACTGAATATAAAGATACCCTCGACTACCTTGAAGAGAAGCTTAAAGATCTTAACCCACTGACAATAAGTGGTGCCAACAGAGACGAATGGGGCTGCATTCTTGCTGATTTTGAGAGTAAAGAAAGAAGTCTTCTCATAGCAACAGATGTAGCATCAGAAGGTCTCAATTTGCAGATTGCAAACGTCGTCGTAAACTATGAATCCCCATGGACACCGATAAAGCTCGAACAGAGGATAGGAAGAGTTTGGAGACTTGGGCAAGAAAAAGAAGTGTTTGTATATAACCTCTTCCTTGCAACGAGAGCAGATTTAGATATTGCTAACGCTCTTTATGTAAAGCTTCTTAACATACATGAAGCTTTGAGTGATACAAGAGCAATACTCGGAGAGAAGATTCATGCCGCGTATGAGAAGGATGTTGGTAGCGTGGATCAGATATTCGAACCAGTTTCTGAGCTTGGCGAGGTTAAAATAAAAGGTAGGAGAAGAAAGATAACAGAGTATAGGATAGCGCTTTCGCAGATCACTGGAGAATTTGACGAACTTATGGAACTTATAGCGAGGCAGATTGCAGATCTTAAAGATGAGATATTTAGAAAGAGAATATATCCGACAGAGATTGCAGAATTTATAAAAGAACAACTTCAAAGACTTGGTGTAGGAGATTCAGAGAAGATAGAAAAGTTACTATTAGACGTGGTAAATTTGTGTTCTCTAGAAGTTAGGAATGTTCATGAAATTTATGAACTGCTGAAGACGATTGATGGAAGAATACCAGAAATACTTGTTATATTGGACGACAAAGAGGGCGTTGACTATATAGTGATTGCTACCGTAAAGTTTGCTGAGCATGAGATGAAGATTCCGCTCGTAGTCTTTGGAGATGATATTAAGATAGGTATAGATGCTTTGAAGTACATTATTGAACTTGTGAAAAGATCAATAGTCCCGGATAATATCTATTATGAAAAGCAAATAAGGCCTGGAATAGGTATTAAGAGCATGATCAAAATTAAGCTTGAAGAAAGATTTAACTCTCTCTTACGTCCTTACAGGGAATACTCTTCAAAATATGGGGGACTTTGGAAAGATGTTGGTATAAAAAATATAAGACTCGAAATTTTGACAACAGTCTTAAGACTACCTTCTACACCTGGAAATCCAGAAGAGTACGATGAAAGTTTTAGGAAGAAAGTCGAAATGGCTGCTGTGGAGTTTGTAAAAAGATATGAAGAAAGAGAGGGTAGGGTAATAGAAGACAGGCAAGATACGATGAAGTATGACTTCTATACATATCCAAAAAATGAGAAGGATGTTCAGGAGGGTATGAGGAGAGGTGAAAGATATATAGAAGTAAAGGGGCATGCTAGGGGCGCTGTGTTCTCAATACTTCCAAAAGGCGAGTTTGAGTTCGCAAAGGGTAGGGGAGATAAATACTGGCTTTACGTTGTGTATAACGCTTTGAGTGATAATCCCATACTAGTTGCCATTAGGGATCCTATAAGCAAGCTTGCTATCGAGAAAGAAAAAAGGACTAAGGTTATTAAGGAAGAAGTCTATAAAGTTTATTTCAAACCCAGGATTTAACAATTAAATAAATATATTGATCGCTATATTAAAGGTAATAGGGGCACTATACTATTCGGAAAAAAGTTAAGTAAGGGATACAGGAATCCATCTTATGACTTCTTTGAATTTGGCAGAAAACTGAGACGAAAGATAAATAACTCATCCGGGTGTTGGTGATTTATGAGAAGTCTGAATGAAATTTTGGAAATCTTCTCACAAATTCCTTTGGAAGTCTGGAACAAAATTGTTCAGGAAGAACCAGAATGGAAGAATATGTGAGAATTTCTTGAAAAATATGGATTCAGCAGATTTGCAGTTCTCATGACAGCAGCCGGATTAAACGACTTTCAGCTCAAAGGAAAGGCCGAGGTAGCATACTGGCCAAAAATAAGAGAATTGCTGGAGTCCTGTAAACCTCCTGAAAGCCTGTCCGACCTAAAATTGATTCTTTCAGAATTTTACAGCAAAGAAAGACTGCCAGATCTAAAACTGAAGAGACTGAGTCGGTTCCTTTCAAGCAGACTCGCTGAATGGTTATGGGAATCAAGTGCAAAGGATGTTGCTGAGAATTTCGTCAAGATTTGGTATGAGCTTGCTACAACAATGAAACAGAATAGAAATGCAAAAACAATTGTCTTTGCGATGAAATGCCTCGGGATTGCACTTCTCATGGCTGGGGAGACTAATTTCAGTTTCGAGAGTATTCCCATTCCTGTGGATTACAGAGTCAGAGAATTCACGAGAAGACTCGGTATAGCCGTGAATACTGACGAGGACGTGCGAAGATTCTGGAACAAAGTTCTGGAGGGATTGAGAAGAAATGGTAAGAGAATAAACATGATCCACCTTGATTCTCTGATATGGCAGATTGGCGTGCTGAGAAATTCTGAGATAGTGGATTATTTTTCGAGATTAGGTTTGAAGGAAGTTGGAGAGAGAATATCGGAAGTGTTGAGAAGATGAGGCTATGTATAGTCCCGTGTGGAAGTTTAAAAATCTGGCACAGAAATCCTGATACAGGACCCACAAGTTAAATAAAAGTTGTTGCAGGTCCCCAGGTACCTTAACTATGGTCCAATTACCCAACTTACTCAACTCTAAGAGGGAGTGTTTAGCCAGTTTGTTTAAAATAGCATAAAATTGCTTTCTTTTATTTTTGGCAGTTAGTTTATTCTTTACTCTATTGTAAATATAAGCCGTAAAAATAGGGTTTCTTGGATAGTCTATAAACTCGGTATAAACGTAGCTAAGGATGGAGTACTCTATAGAGTGGTTTATATTGCTGATATTAAGTCTTTCTATGAGTAAAGTTTTTATATATTCAGTGACAATCTCATATATGGAGGGGTTCTTTAAGCCAGGCATATTATTAACACCTCCAACCTACCCAACCTACTGACAATTTCATATACGGAGGGGTCTTTCATACTATTAACACCTCCGGTAGTCTCGTATACGGTGGGGTTCTTTAGTGTCAGCATACTATTAACACCTCCAACTTGCTATAAGCCGCAAAAATAGGATTGTTGGGATAGTCTATAAACTCGGTATAAACATACCATTAGGGAAGGGGGATTTTCCCCCTTCCTTTTATCACTGTTTATTTTGTTTTAGTATATATATTTTTTTTTTATTCCCAGGGTATTTTACTAATTTTTTACATTTAACCAAATGCAAAAAATTCACTTAAGTGAATAAAACACCTACCTACTGGGGGTTATAGGGTATAGGAGTTTGCATTTATTAAAGTGCAAAAAATTCACTTAAGCAAATAAATTGCTTAAGCAATTTTATTGCAAAATTAGTAAAGTGCAATAAAATTGCTTAAGCAATATTTAGTAAAGTGCAATATAAACACCTACCTACGGGAGGTTATAGAGTATAAGAGAATATCTTAACTACCATACAAACCGCACACTATAAACAGGCTTCCCAGTATCAAAGGAGGAAACCCTGAAGTAATCAGGATAATAATCACAATAATTCCGCCGTCTAAATCTAAATTTATCTTTGATATACTTTAAAATATCCGAAATACTGGAAAATTCAGGGAAAACAGATAAATCTATACTGGTTAAAAACTCATACTTAGGTATTTTAACTTTTATGCCTTTGTTAGTAGTCAAATCCCTGGAATATGTGAAAAACCTAAAGTTATAAACCCAGTAAAACATTAACTCTCTATCTTCATAAAACGCCTTTTTTAAGTATTTTGTAAGGTAATCACTTATATTTTTAGCTTTGCAGTTTTTAGGTTTATAATTTAGCCAAGTAAAGGTATTTTTTACCCTTTTGAGTGCATAAATATAAACTATCTTACCCATTCCATACCTGTCCCAGGTTTCACTAATCCACCTTTGAGATATTAACCACTTCCAACCTTTACCCTTACCCCTACTATTACTGGCTTTTACCCTTATTTTGTCAGTAAATACCAGTAAATGGATATGAGGAACCCCCGCCTTAGTAAATTCAAGGACTTTAATATAAGTTTTTATTCCGAATTTTCTCTTTAGCAAGTCCATAAATTTTTTAAAATTATAATACAACCCTTTTTTTATGGTTTTGTAATTGTTTTTATTAGGATCTACCGTCAAAGTTATGAAAAAAGCATACTTATAGGATTTAGCCGCTAAGGTTATTTTTTCCTTAAATTCCTCTATTCTTTTTCTTAATTTGCTAGTGGAGTTAAATCTGGTAGTATAATCTAAAATAAGGAGATCATCTTCCTTTAAATCTTCAATACTAACCCCTTTTTTCTTCAAAATAATTTTAATGTCTTCACATTTGCTTAAATAGTAATTGAAAAGCATATAAATAAATTCTTTCTCAAAAAAGGTTAATCTACTTTTATCTTTGATGTAATTGATAGCAATTTTTTTAATATCGCTTAAAGTCAGGTCTCGTTTTTCTAAATCTTCATAAAACTGATTTAAGAAAAGTTCGAAATTTTGCACTGTATGGATCAAAGGCAAAGGACGTTTACATTGGTCCCTTTGCAAAAGCATGTATTGATTATGCTGAGAGATTTTATCCCGGAAGATATGTGATTCTATCTGCCAAATACGGTTTTCTCTTTCCGGATGAACTGATTCCCGGAAATTATAACGTGACATTCAACAATCCAAAAACAAACCCGATAGGGGTTGAAGAACTGAGAAAGCAGGCAGAGCATAAAGGATTAATGAAATATGACGAGATAGTTGTTGTTGCGGGTAGCAATTACGTGAAAATAGTCAGAAAGGTGTTCGCAGTAAAGAAGATCATAACTCCGCTCAAGGGGCTTGGGGGAATGGGTCCAATGATATCTGCTATAAGGAGAGCCATAAGAGATGAAAGGGAGCTTTAAATTATTTTTAATTATTTGTGTAAAAAGCATGTTGGGAGCTGATCTGAATGGTCAGGTAAACCTTTAAAAAAGCTATACTCACTCCACAGCCTGAAAAGGTTGGAGAAATTAAAATTCAAAAATTTGAAGCAGGTAGAGTAAAAAAATTGCCAGGCTTTTCATAGAAGGCAATTTCAGCAGAAGATTTGTATGCAAGAAAAGCACTGGAAAAAGTTTCAGAACTGGATTTCAAAGCGGACTATTTTCTGACTCCAGGTGGATTTTTAATAATTCCTTGGAAGTTTAGAAGATTTGAAGAGGCTGCAGAAGAAGGAAAGTTATGGGTTGAGAAACTGTTTAATCTCTTGTTCAGCGAAGTTTCGCCAAGCACAAATTTTAAGGGTGTTGTGGGGCTTTGGAGGTAATTGCTTCCCTCCACAACACAGCATTCTTTCTACTATGTCCCAATGCTCCACTTATTGCTGTAGGAAGAACTACAAGAAGGTTAGTACCGAAGACAGCAAGGATTGCAATCTTTGGATTTATTCCAATTGATGTTTATACCCAGTATTGAACAGGTATCATGATAAAGCATCCACCCACTCCCAAAAGTCCAGATGCAAAACCAACGCATATTCCAGTGATTAATAGAATTATAATGTGAATAAGCTGCATTTCTATGTTATTCCCTCCTTTCATTTAAAAATGATTGCGTAGTTATAAATTTTGCTAAAGCATTTGGGTGAAGCGCCGAAGGCACGGAGCCATGTATTCTCATGTTATCCGAGTGCGATAGCACCGAAGCGAAGTTAAACTCACCCTTTAAAAAAATATAAAATCACCTAGCCTTATCATGCCTAAACACCTCATCCAAAATACTTTCCTTTAATTCTTCAAGTTGAATTATTTGATTTTGGATTTTTTCTTTTAAAGTTTTGATTTTTTGGTAAACATTATCAAGGTATTGGGCTATTTCTTTTTGTTTTTCAAGGTCTGGTTGGTTGTTGTGGAAAGGGAGGGGGATTTTTAGGTTTTTGAGAAAATTTTTATTTACATGTGGTGTTGCAGTATATTTACTTTTATTAAGATGTTCAAAGTAAGTATTCAAAAACCAAAACACATACTTTTTACTAAGGTCATGCTCCTTGATTTCAAGTTTTGCCATGGTTGATACCAATACTCCTTCTATATCACAAAAAAACAATTCTCCAGAACGGGATCCATCGGCTATTATGACCAAGTCTCCTTTTTGTACTCTTAAAATTTTATTTTCTTCAATTGGAATATATTCTTTAATTTTTTTCTCTCTAAAATAATCCAATGTTAAATAAGGTAATGCGTTTTTTTGTTTTTGTTTTAGGACTTCTTTAGGTTTTTTTCCTTTTAATAGATCAATTTTGTCTAAAAACCTCACCTCTCTCCACTCCTCACCCTCCTTCGGCTTAAAGGCATGCTCCAAAACACTTTCCCATAGTTCATCCAAAAACTCAAGTTCTTTCTTTTTCTTTTCCAGAATTCTGTCAATTTTTTCAAAGTTTGTTTCTATGTATTCAACGATTTTCTTTTGCGTTTCTAAATCTGGCTTGCCGTTGCGGAAGGGGATGGGGATTTTTAGGTTTTTAAGGAAAGTTAAATTAACATTATTTTGAGCTCCTCCCCTTCCCCTTTCTTTAAGTTCTTGTCCAAATTTAAGCAATACCCAATAAAGATAT